>CAXNFL010000231.1:0-3066 GCA_964201555.1 Kiritimatiellia bacterium | reverse complement strand
AGGCGCACCTTGGGCCGGCCGTGTTTTTCCTTCAGGCGGGCGACCGGCTCAAGCTCCTGACCGACGCCAGGCGGCTGGCCCTGAACGCGACGGAAGCCGATCCGGAGGGGACGGGCTTTGGCGATGACCGTGAGATTGGGCCTGACTTTTTCGAGCGGGCGGCGCGGGACATGCTGGCGTTGAACACCAAGCGTTACCGCGACTTCCGGGGTTGCGCGGATGCTCTCATCGAGGATTTCCTTGCACGGGGGGGGCGCGCGCTGGAGGAGGTCGACGCGGCCGCCAGGGCGCGGGATCACGTGGCGCGCCTGCGGGCCGTGTATGTCGCGGTGGGGTCGCAGGCCAAGGCTCATGCGCAGATCGCCGCGATGACCAACGATATGCTCAAGGCCGTGGTGTTCTACATGGCGCTGCTGCTGCCCTTCTGTTTCTTTGTCCAGAAACTCCTGTTCAAGACCGTGCGGATCGAGCGCCAGCTCGGGTTGTTCGCGGTGCTCTTCGCGGGCTGTTACACGGCCTTCCGTTTCATTCATCCGGCTTTCCGGGTGGCGGAGGCGCCCGAGGCGATCTTCATCGCGTTTGTCATGTGCGGGCTTGGGATGTTCGTGATCAGCATCCTGCACGGACGGTTCGAGGGGGAAATGCGGCTGCTTTTCAACACGATGTCCGGGCACGAGAACGGTGGGGCGGGGTATTCGATGGTCGGTCAGCAGGCCATGCTGGTGGGGGTGAACAACATGAAGCGCCGCCGCATCCGAACGGCGCTGACGACGGCGACGATCGTGCTGGTGACCTTCACGATGCTGGCGTTCACCAGCGTATCGCGACGGATGAGTCCGACCATGATTGCGGCGGATCGGCCGGCGCCCTACACCGGCCTGATGGTCCACTGGCCCGGAGGCAGGACCATGGATGAGGACAGTTGCCGGGTCATCCAGCAGTTGTTTCATGGCGACGCCCAGCGGATCACACGCCGGTGGATGCTGAATTCGACGCAACAGCAGGGTGCCTCGTGGAGCGTGTCCGCCGATGGCGGACGGAAGGCGGTGCTGGAGGCGGTGCTTGGCCTGGAACCGGCTGAAAATGGCTTTGTCGGTCCGTTGCCCCTGGTTGCCGGCCGGTTTTTCCGTTCCAACGATGCCGGTGAGGCGGTGATCACGGCCGGGATGGCCGATGTGTTGGGCATCACGGCCGACGCGCTCGACAGGGCGGTGATCCAGGTTGGGTCTGAGGAGTTGCGTGTGGTGGGGATTCTCGATGACGACCGGCTGCGGGCCTTCAAGGATGTCAACGGCTTTTCCATTGTCCCGATCGGCCGGCAGATTACGCAGGCCGACGTGTCGTCCACCACGGAGGTCAGTCCCGGTGAGGCGACGGACGCCGGCGTCTTCTATGTGAACACCTCCGCCCTGCTGATCCTTCCGGAGGAGACGGCGCGGCGGCGGGGGGCGGCGCCGTACAGTGTGTCGGTCAAGTTTGCCGACGCGGCACCGGTCTGGCCGGCGGTCGAGCGGCTGTTGACGGCGACCTCGGTCAAGCTCTTCCTTGGCAGCCGGGAGGCTTTTACCACGGGCGAGACCGGCGGGCGCCTGAACAGCCCCGGGGTTTACTATGTGGGCTCCGGGTACCGGACCTCGATCGGCGGTCTGTCGATGCTGCTGATCCCGCTGCTGATCGCCTCCACGATCGTTCTCAATACGATGCTGGGTTCTGTGTTCGAGCGCAAGAAGGAGATTGCCGTGTTCAACGCGGTGGGGTTGAATCCGACGCACATCGGGCTTTTCTTTCTGGCGGAATCCTTCGTGTACGCCATCATCGGGTCCGTGGGCGGCTACATGATCGGGCAGGGGCTCGGGATTGTCCTCAACCGGTTCAACCTGATCCCGGGAATCAACCTGAACTTTTCCTCGCTGACGGTGGCCTATGTGATCGTGTTCACGATCGCGGTGGTGCTGCTGTCCACGCTGTATCCGGCCATCGTGGCGACGAAGGCGGCGGTGCCGTCCGGCAAGCGGAAGTGGTCCCTGCCGCCCAACGACGGCCATCAGATGAATGTGACGTTCCCCTTCATTTACCGTCCGGACCAGGCACCGGGGGTCATGAGCTATCTGGACGGGTATTTCGCGCAGTTCACGGAGGCCTCGATCGGAGACGTGATCGCGGACCGGACACTCTGCGAAAGGGCGGCGGACGGGGGGGGGCGTCCGGTGTATCGTCTGGCCTTCCATGTGGCCCTGGCGCCCTACGACCTGGGCGTGACGCAGGCGGTGGTCTTCGAGGCGGCTTACGATGAGCGTGTGGGTGCCTACCGTGTGATGCTGCGGATCACGCGGGTTTCCGGGCAGGATTCCAACTGGGTGACGACCAACAAGCCGTTCATGGAGCGGCTGCGGACGTTGTTGCTGCAATGGCGGAGCATGAAGCCGGCGCAGTTCGCGATATATGTGGAAAACGGCAGGGCGCTGTATGCCGGCAAGGAGTCGCATGGCCAGGAAACATGACGCGGAACTTGAGGAATACCGGCAGTTGATGACGCCGCCGGAGACCTTTGCCGACGGGTTCAGTTGGCGGACGGTGGTCGGCGCCTTTTTCCTTGGCTTCGTGATGATGCCCGGGTCCATGTATCTTTCGCTTTTCGCGGGGCAGGGGATCGGTCCCGCGGCGCAATGGGTGACGATCATCCTGTTCACCGAAATTGCCCGGCGTTCCTTCATGGAGCTGAAGATGCAGGAGGTGTTCATCCTGTACTACATGGCCGGGCTGGCGATGTCGGCCCCGTTTTCCGGGCTTCTCTGGAGCCAGTATTTCGTGCAGTCCGAATACGCGCAGGCGATGGGCATTGCGGAAGGGATTCCCTCGTGGTGGGCACCATCGGCGGAGGCGATCCGCGAGGCGGGGCCGACCTTCTTCCACCGTATCTGGCTGGCGCCGATCCTGCTCGGTTCGTTCATGCTGGTGTCGCGGCAGATCGACCAGTTCGGGTTGGGGTACGTGCTATACCGGCTGACCAGCGACGTGGAGAAACTGCCGTTCCCGATGGCACCGGTGGGGGCGTCGGGCATCACG
>CAXNFL010000230.1:0-3068 GCA_964201555.1 Kiritimatiellia bacterium | reverse complement strand
AAAACCATTCTGGAAGACAAAACGCAAAAGGCGGAATCGGTATGAATGAGGCGGCAACCGGCACCATTTCGGGCGTGAACGGCAACCTGATCCGCGTGGATTTCGAGGGCGCCGTGGGACAGAATGAAGTGGCCTTCGCCAAGGTCGACAACACCTCGCTCATGGCGGAAGTCGTCCGCGTCCGCGGCCGCTCGGCCGACCTGCAGGTGTTCGAGGACACGGTCGGCCTGGCCGTGGGCAACCCCGTGACCTTCACCGGCCGCCTGCTTTCGGTCCAGCTGGGCCCGGGCCTGCTCGGGCAGATCTACGACGGGCTCCAGAACCCCCTGCCCCGCCTGGCCGACCAATGCGGCTTCTTCCTGCAGCGCGGCACCTACCTGGACGCGCTCAGCGCGGAGACCCCCTGGGCGTTCACCCCGGTGGCCCAGCCGGGCGACCGCGTGGCCGCGGGCGACACCCTGGGCACCGTTCCGGAAGGCATCTTCAAGCACCGCATCATGGTCCCCTTCGACGTCGTCGGAAGCGCCGTGGTGGAATCGGTCCTTCCCCCCGGCTCCTATCCCGCCGGCCAGGCGGTGGCGGTGCTGCGCTTCGAACGCGGCCCGAACCGCGAGATCACCATGATCCAGCGCTGGCCGGTGAAAGTCCCGATCAAGGCCTACTCGGAGCGCCTCCGCCCCGCGGAAACGCTGGTCACCAAGATCCGCAGCATCGACACCTTCTTCCCCGTGGCCCGGGGCGGCACCTACTGCATCCCCGGCCCCTTCGGCGCCGGCAAGACCGTGCTGCAGCAGCTGACCAGCCGGCATGCCGAAGTCGACGTGGTCGTGATTGCCGCCTGCGGCGAGCGGGCCGGCGAGGTGGTGGAGACGCTCCGCGAGTTTCCCCAGCTCCCGGATCCCCGCACGGGCCGCACGCTCATGGAGCGGACCATCATCATCTGCAACACCAGCTCCATGCCCGTGGCCGCCCGCGAAGCCTCCGTCTATACGGGCGTGACGCTGGCCGAATATTACCGCCAGATGGGGCTCAGCGTGCTGCTGCTGGCCGACTCCACCTCCCGCTGGGCCCAGGCCCTGCGCGAGATGTCGGGCCGCCTCGAGGAGATTCCCGGCGAAGAGGCCTTCCCCGCCTACCTGGAGTCCGTGATCGCCTCCTTCTACGAGCGCGGCGGCATCGTGCGCCTGCGCGACGGCTCGTCCGGCTCGATCACCATCGGCGGCACCGTGAGCCCGGCCGGCGGCAATTTCGACGAGCCCGTCACCCAGTCCACGCTCAAGGTGGTGGGCGCCTTCCACGGCCTGTCGCGGGCCCGCTCGGACGCCCGCCGCTACCCGGCCATCGATCCGCTCGACAGCTGGAGCAAATATCCCAGCGTCGTGCCGGAAGAGGAGCTGGCGCTGGCCCGGCAGATCCTGCGCAAGGGCGCCGAGGTCAGCCAGATGATGAAGGTGGTGGGCGAGGAAGGGGTGACCCAGGAGGAGTTCATCACCTACCTGAAGTCCGAGTTCATCGACACCACCTACCTGCAGCAGGACGCCTACCACGCGGTGGACGCCGCCACGGGCGCCGACCGGCAGAAGTATGTCTTCGCCGTGATGGCCCGCTTCCTGGGGGCCACGCTCACCTTTCCGGACCAGGAGTCGGCGCGCGGCTTCTTCCACAAACTCACCCAGACCACCCGGGAATGGAACCGGAAGGAACTGGGAACACCGGACTTCAAGCAGACTCAAGCCGCGCTTGAGAAGATGATCGAGGAGGCCACGCTCCATGCGTAAGACTTACAACCGGATCGACGCCATCGCCGGCAGCGTCATTCACCTGGAGGCGGAGGGCGTCCGCTATCGCGAGCTGGCCACCGTCACCTCCCGCCGCGGCACCTCGCTGGCCCAGGTCATCAGCCTGAAAGGCAGTCAGGTGGCCCTGCAGGTCTTTGCCGGGGCGCGCGGCGTCGCCACCGACGCCGAGATCCGCTTCCTCGGCCACCCCATGCAGGTCCCCTTCTCCGACGCGCTGCTGGGCCGCGTGTTCAGCGGCAGCCTCGTCCCCCGCGATCACGGGCCCGACCTGCGCGAGAACCTGGTGGAGATCGCCGGCCCCTCCGTGAACCCGGCCAAGCGCATCATCCCGAGCCACATGGTCCGCACCGGCATCCCCATGATCGATGTGTTCAACACGCTGGTGGAGTCGCAAAAGCTCCCCATCTTCGCCCGCGCCGGCGAGCCGTACAACCCCCTGCTCGCGCGCCTCGCCCTCCAGGCCGAGGTCGATATCATCATCCTCGGCGGCATGGGGCTGAAGCACGACGACTACCTGTTCTTCCGCGACACGCTGGAGAGCAGCGGGGCGCTGTCCCGCTCCGTCCTCTTCGTCAACACCGCCTCCGACCCCGTCGTCGAGTGCCTGCTCGTGCCCGACCTCAGCCTCGCCGTGGCGGAGCAGTTCGCCCTCCAGGGGAAGCGGGTGCTGGTGCTCCTGAGCGATATGACCAACTTCGCCGACGCGCTCAAGGAGATCGCCATCACCATGGAGCAGATCCCCTCGAACCGCGGCTATCCGGGCGACCTCTACAGCCAGCTGGCCTCCCGCTACGAGAAGGCGGTCGACTTCGACACCGCCGGCTCGATCACGATCCTGGCCGTCACCACGATGCCGGGCGACGACGTCACCCATCCGGTGCCCGACAACACCGGCTACATCACCGAAGGCCAGTTCTACCTGCGCGGCGGCCGCATCGAGCCCTTCGGCTCCCTCAGCCGGCTCAAGCAGCTGGTCAACGGCAAGACGCGGGCGGATCACCGGACCATCATGAACACGATGATCCAGCTTTACTCCTCCTTCCGGGAAACCCTCGAAAAGCAGTCCATGGGCTTCCGCCTGAGCAACTGGGACAAGAAATTGCTGAAATACGGCGACCTCTTCGAGCGCCAGATGATGGACCTGACGGTCAATATCCCGCTTGAGGCGGCCCTCGACCTGGGCTGGAAAATCCTCGCCGAGTGCTTCGAGCCGGTCGAAACCGGCGTCCCCGACAAACTGGTCGAACAGTTCTGGCCCCGCAAGAAATA
>CAXNFL010000229.1:0-3080 GCA_964201555.1 Kiritimatiellia bacterium | reverse complement strand
TCCCGATTGGGCCGAGCCGGAGATGGGGCCGATCAGCACGGGTCTGGGCGAGATTTACCAATACACCCTGGAGAGCGAGACGCATACGCCGATGGAACTGCGCACCATCCAGGACTGGCTGATCGCCCCCCAGCTGCGGGCGATTCCCGGCATCAACGAAGTCAACAGCTTCGGCGGTTTCGTGAAGCAGTACCATGTCCTGGTGGACCAGAGCCGCCTCCTGAAGTACGACATCGCGCTGCCGGATGTGCTGGACGCGATCGCGCGCAATAACGCCAATGCGGGCGGCAACTTCATCGTACGGGATTGGGAACAGGCCTACGTCCGGAGTCTGGGGCAGATCCGGGGGCTGGAGGATATCGGGAACATCGTCCTTCACGCGAATGATGGCGCGGCCGTCTTCCTTCGCGATGTGGCCGAGGTGAAGATCGGGCCCGAGACGCGGCAGGGCGCGGTGACGCGCGACGGCAAGGGAAATGCCGTCGCCGGCATGACCATCATGCTCAAGGACCAGAATTCGAAGATCGTGGTCGAGGCCGTGAAAAAGGCGATCCCGAAGATCCAGGCCGGGTTGCCCAAGGGGGTGACGATCAACACCTTCTACGACCGCACGGCCCTGATTCAGGCGTGCATCCGGACGGTGGGAGACGCCCTCTGGCAGGGCGGCCTGCTGGTCATTCTGGTATTGTTCCTGTTTTTAGGAAATCTTCGCGCGGCCCTGATCGTGGCGCTTTCATTGCCGTTGACGGCGTTCATCGCGTTCATCCTGATGGACAGGCAGGGGCTCTCGGCCAACCTGATGAGTTTGGGAGGATTGGCGATCGCGCTGGGCATGATCGTGGACGCCTCGATTGTCGTCTGCGAAAACATCGCCCGTCATCTGTCCGAAAAGGCGGCCGGCGGGCTCTCGCGGCTGGAGATCATATACGAGGCGGTTCGCGAGGTGGCCCGCCCGGTTGTCTTCGCCATCCTGATTATCGTCATTGTTTTCCTGCCGCTCTTCTCGCTGGAGCAGATGGAAGGCAAAATGTTCCGCCCGCTGGCGCTGACCCTGTGCTTTGCGATGGTCGGATCCCTCCTGGTGGCGCTGACCATCATCCCGGTGCTGTGTTCCTATTTCATGCGCGGGCAGGTCGGTTCGGGCGACAACGCGCTCATCCGCCTGGTCAAGCGCGGCTACCTGCCGGTGCTCGTGTTCGCGCTGAAAAGGCCGAAGACGCTGGTGGCCCTGTCCGTCGCGCTGCTGGCCGGCTCCCTGGCCTTTGTGCCTTTTCTCGGAACGGAGTTTCTTCCGCAGTTGGACGAGGGGGCCATCGCGATCAACGTGGTGCGGCTGCCGTCCGCCTCCCTGGAGGGCTCGGTTGCCACCGGGACTGAGATCGAGCGCCGGCTACTCGCGCGATTCCCGGAGGTGCGGACGGTCGTCACCAAGACGGGGCGGGCCGAGATCTCGGAGGACCCCATGGGGCCCGAGCAGAACGACGTCTTTGCCATGCTGCATCCGAAGAACGAGTGGGCGGCCCGGCGATCCAAGGCTGAACTCGTGGCCGCGATGCAGGACGAGCTGGCCGTCATCCCGGGGATACGCCTGTCCTTCTCCCAGCCCATCTCGTTGCGCGTGAACGAGCTGATTTCCGGGATCAAGAGCGACCTGGCGATCAAGTTCTTCGGGCCCGACCTGGAGGTCCTTCGCGAGAACGCCAACCGGGTGGCTGCGATCATGCAGGGCCTCCCGGGCGCGGAGGATGTGAAGGTGGAGCAGGTTTCGGGATTCCCCCAGATTGAAATCGTGGTGGACCGCAACGCCATTGCCCGGCACAAGATCAACATCGCGGACATCAACGAGATTGTGGAGACGGCGGTGGGCGGCAAAATCGCCACGACCGTCGTTGAGGAGAATAAGCGGTTCGCGGTCCTGGTGCGTTTCCCGGTCGAGCTGAGGCGCGATATCCCGGAGCTGGAGCGGCTTCTGGTGCCATCCCCCGACGGCGCGCGGATTCCCCTGGGCGAACTGGCGGCCATCCGGGAGGTCGAGGCTCCGGCGCAGGTGAGCCGCGAGAACGGCATGCGCCGCGTGGTGGTCGAGTGCAACATCCGGGGACGGGACATGGGCAGCTTCGTGGCGGAAGTCCGCGACGCGATCCAGCCGGTCGTGTCGGCCATGCCCGAGGGTTATTTTTCCGACATCGGGGGGCAGTTCGAAAACCAGCAGCGCGCCATGCATCGGCTGGCCATTGTGGTCCCGGTGGCGCTCCTGCTGATTTTCCTGATGCTGTTCTCGGCCTTCGGCTCGATGAAGAGCGCCCTGCTGGTCCTGGTGAACCTGCCGTTTGCCCTGATCGGGGGCATCCTCATCATCGTCGTGATGAAGGTTCCGCTGAGTGTTTCGGCCTCCATCGGCTTCATCGCGCTGTTCGGCATCGCGGTTGAGAACGGCACGCTGCTGGTCTCCTTCTTCGAGCAGTTGCGCCGGGAGGGGTTGAGTCCCCGGGATGCCGTCCTGCGGGGATGCGAATTGCGCCTGCGGCCGCTCCTGATGACGGCGCTGACGACGTTGCTGGGGCTCCTCCCGCTGGTCTGGGCCACGGGAAGCGGCTCCGAGATTCAGCGCCCGCTGGCGGCCGTGGTGCTCGGGGGCCTGGCCTCGGCCATGGTGCTCACGATGATCGTCCTGCCCGCCCTTTATTATCTTGTCGAGATGCGCGGGGAGAGAACCGAAGCCGCCCGTCCGTAACGGAGGACGCATCCCGTGAAAGGCGTCAGGTCTTCTCCAGGATCTCGCGCACCTTGAGCGCGAGCTGGTCCCGGTTGAAGGGCTTGGGGAGGAAATTCACATCCTTGTCCAGGATCCCGCGGTTGGCGATGATGTCGGCGGTGTAGCCCGACATGAAGAGGACCTTCAGCACGCACCCCTCGGCGGTCAGCTGTTGCGCCAGGTCGCGCCCGCTCATGCCCGGCATCACCACATCGGTAATCAGCAGGGGGATCGGGGCGGCTTGCTCTCCGGCCAGGCGGATGGCCTCCTTGGGCGAATCGGCCGTCAGCACCCGGTAGCCCAGGCTTTCCAGCATTTTCTGGCC
>CAXNFL010000228.1:0-3083 GCA_964201555.1 Kiritimatiellia bacterium | reverse complement strand
TGGCCTTCTTCTACACGCCGTTCTTCGTTCTCCTGACCGCCACGCCGCGCGTCGCGGGCGACGTGTGGTCGGGCTCCGCGCGGTTCGTCCTGTTCCGCACCTCCCGCGCCGCCTGGGTGCTGGGCAAGCTGTTCGGCCAGGCGGCGCTGGTGCTGCTGGCCATCGCCCTGGGCGCCCTGGGCGCCTGGTGCCTCGCCCGCTTCCGGCTCGAGGGTATGGACGGCCTGGCGGCGGCGCGCGGCATGGCGCTCATGGCGGGCAAGGCCTGGATCTTCTCGCTCCCCTTCCTCGGGCTCGCCCTCGGCATCTCGCAGCTGGTGCGCTCCCCCAACACGGCCAACGCCCTCGGCTTCATCGCCTGGCTCGGCACCGGGGTCCTCGCCGCCATGGCCAAGCACTTCGCGGGCGACGGCCTCCGCGCCGGCTGGGACCTGGTGCTCATGCTCGTGCCGCAGGGCTACCAGCTGGATCTCTGGCGGCTCGACCCCGCTTCCATCGCCACGGCCACGGTCTCCCTGCTGGCCCTCGGCGCCGCCTACATCGCCGCCGGCTTCGCCGTCTTCTCCCGGAGGGACCTGTGAAGATCGCCCTCGCCATGACCGGCATCGTCAAATGCTACGGCCGCCGCCGGGCGCTGGACGGCCTGACCCTCGCCATCCCCGAAGGCTGCATCTGCGGCCTCATCGGAAGCAACGGGGCGGGCAAGACCACCGCCATGGCGCTGGCGGCGGGCCTCATCCACTCCGATGCCGGCGCCATCGACGTGCTGGGGCTCGGCCCGTTCGACGCCTTCACGCACGGCGGCCGGCTCTCCCTGCTGCCCCAGGATTCCGTGATGCCGCCCGAGTCGACCGTGCGGGAGCTGATGGAGCATTACGCCCTGCTGCAGGGCGTGCCGGCCGGCCGCGTGGCGCGGGAGACCGCCGACGCCATCGGCCGGGTGCACCTGGCCGACCGGCTCGACGCGCCCACGCGCACCCTGTCGCACGGCATGAAGCGGCGGGTCATGATCGCGCAGGCGTTCCTGGGAGCCCCTCCGCTCGTGCTGCTCGACGAGCCGATGAACGGCCTGGATCCCCGCGAAGTGGCGGGTGCCCGCGAGCTGCTGGCCGGCCTTCGCAACCGGCAGACCGTGGTCATCAGCTCGCACAACCTGGCTGAAATCGAAAAGATCTGCGATCACGTGGTGTTCATTGAACACGGCCGCGCCGTGCATGCCGGCCCCCTGCAGTCCGTCACCGGCAACCGCCAGATCCTCTGGTATGAGCTGGATGGAACCGCGCCGCCGCTGGAGCGGTTAAGCGACCGGCTTCCCCTGGCCGAGTTCACCCTCTCGGAGGACGGCCGGAGCCTGCGCTGCCGGTTCGATGCCGAGCGTTTCACGGCTCCGGCGGTGAACCGGCTGGTGCTGACTGAATTGCTGGATACCGGGGTGGGCATCGTCAGCGTCCGGCAGGGCGACGGGCTGGAAGCCGTATACCTCGAGAAATCAAGGACCCCATGAGCACCTCCACACGACCCTATACGGCCGGCGAAGAGCTGGCCAACAGCCTCACGCACGGCCTGGGAGCGGCGCTGAGCGCCATTGCGCTGATCCTGCTGGTTGCGTTTTCCTCCCTGCGCGGCGACGGCTGGCACCTGGTGAGCTGCACGCTCTACGGCGTCACGCTGGTGCTCCTCTACACGGCCTCCACGCTTTACCACGCCGTTTCCAACCCGCGCGCCAAGCGAATCCTGAAAATCGTGGATCACGCCTCCATCTTCCTGCTGATCGCGGGCACCTATACGCCCTTCCTGCTGGTCACCTTGCACGGGCCGTGGGGCTGGTGGCTCTTCGGCGCGGTCTGGGGCATCGCCGCGGCGGGCATCATCATGAAACTGTTCTGGACCGGCCGCTTCCGGTACCTGTCCACCGGCCTCTACCTGGCCATGGGCTGGATCGTCATGATCGCCCTCAAGCCGCTGGTCTCCAGCCTTCCCCTGGGCGGCTTGATCCTATTGGGAACGGGCGGCCTGCTGTACACGCTGGGCACGATCTTCTACCTGTGGAAGCAGCTGCTCTTCGGTCATGCCATCTGGCACGGCTTCGTGCTGGCCGCCAGCATCTGCCACTTTTTCAGCATCCTGCTGTACGTCATCCCGCGCTAAGCCCCGCTCACGTCGATCACGAAAATGTCGGGCTGGCAATAAAACCGCAGGGGCGGCGTGGCGGAGCCCACCCCGCTGCTGACGAACAGGTGCGTGCCGTTCACCACGAAGTGGCCGTGATCAAAGAGCCGGCCAAGCCGGGACGGCACGATCAGCGCGCCCAGCCACGGCACGCGGGCCTGCCCGGCATGATTGTGGCCGGAAAACACGGCGTCCCCCCCGAGGCGCGCCAGGTCATAAATGGCGTCCGGCGTATGGCACAGGACCAGCTTCAGTCCCGGCTCCTTCGGAAACGGCGGAATCCGGATCTCTTTGTAGCCGGCGTAGTCGCACCCGATGATGTGCATCCGCCGCCCCTCCCGCTCCACCGGCGTCGAGGTATTCACCAGCAACCGGATGCCCTTCCCGGTCAGCAGCGCCTGGATCCGCCCGGGATCCGTCCAGTGATCATGATTCCCCAGAACGGCGAAATCGCCGCTCCGGCTGATCGGCCGCATGATCCGCTCCAGGATCGGGATGGACAGGCTGCGGGTCACGAAATCGCCCGTGAAAAACGCATAATCCGGCTGCAGGGCCTCGGCCCGGTCCAGCGTCGTCCGGTAATAGGCCTCGTCAAAGGAGGGATGCACATGGAAATCGGTCAGGTGCACGATCCGGAACGGCTTGCCCGTCCAGGCCGGCAGCGTCACGCGGTAGCGGTGAATCACCAGGTCCGTGGTGGTGACGGGGCGCAGCAAGGGGACATCGTGAAAGACCGTATCCTCGGGCGGGGACCCCGCGCAGGCGCGGCGGATGCGGATCCGCCGCCATTCCCCGGCGGCAATGAGGGAAAGCACCAGCGCCACGATGCCGATCCGCCAGGCCAGCGGCAGCGCCAGGGCCAGGACAAAGCCGCCCGCGGTCAGCACGAAAAAAACAGCGCCCAGGATGGGCAG
>CAXNFL010000227.1:0-3084 GCA_964201555.1 Kiritimatiellia bacterium | reverse complement strand
GTCACCACCCGGTCCGGCAACGAAGCCACGATCCGTGTGGTCACCGAATACATCTACCCGACCGAGTTTGATATCCGCTCGGGCAGCGATCTGGTGGGCACGGGTAACAACGCGGATTCGACCCCGGTCGAAGCCAAGGTTGTCGCCCTGCCGCAGAACTTCGAGACCCGTGAAGTGGGCGTGATCCTGAGCGTGATTCCGGAAGTCAGTCCGGAAGGCAACATGATCAACCTGAACATGCGGCCCGAAGTGGTGTCCGATCCGACCTGGCATGAATACGGCGTGACCCTGCCCGACGCGGCCGGCAACACTTACCAGGTGAGCATGCCCCAGCCGTTCTTCCAGCGCCGGGCCGTTGAAACGCAGATTTCCATCTACGACGGCGCGACGGTGGTCATGGGCGGCCTGATTACGGAAAAGATCGTGACGATCAACGATAAGATCCCGTTCCTGGGCGACATTCCGATCATCGGGGTTCTGTTCCGGAACAAGGGCAGTGAGAGCCAGAAGCGCAACCTGCTGATCTTCGTGACGGCCCGCCTGGTTGATCCGGCCGGCAAGCCGATCCGCACGCAGAAGGTGGATGATCAGGCTCCGTCCGTGGCTTCGGTCCCGGCGCCTGCGACCGCCCGGTAGAGAAAAAGAAATACGAGTCATGAAGGGCATCCCGAAGGGGATGCCCTTTTTTTATGCCGTGGCGGTCAGTTCCAGACGCGGTTCACAATCCATGTGGAGGGCCTCTTCGCCGCAAACACCCAGGCCATGGCAGGCCACGGCGGCAATCATAGCCGCGTTATCGGTGCAAAAGGCCGGCGTGGACAACATCAGGCGGAATCCCTTTTCCTGCGAGCAGGCGGTCAGCTTCTCCCGCAAGCGCTTGTTCAGGGAGACGCCGCCTACAACGGCCACAGGGCGCCCGTCCCGGGCCGCCAGCAGGGTTCGGTCCACCAGGGCGTCCACAATGGCCTCCTGGTAGCTGGCGGTCACGTCAGCCAGCCTGGAGGCATCCCCGGGCGGCACCGGATGTTGGCGGAGGTAGTAGAGGAGGGACGTTTTCAGGCCGCTGAAGCTGAAAGTGAAGGTTTCACCATTCTGCCGGCCCCGGGGAAAGGCCACGGCCGCGGGATTTCCCCCGCGGCTGGCTTTGTCGATGGCCGGCCCGCCCGGATAGCCGAGCCCGAGCAGGTTGGAACCTTTGTCGAAGGCTTCGCCCGCAGCGTCGTCGAGGGTCGAGCCCAGCACGTGGTATTTTCCCGCGCCCAGCACGCGAAGCAGGGTGGTGTGCCCGCCGGAGACGATCAGGGCCGTGAAGGGGCATTGTTCGGCGAGAACAGGGGCTCCGGGGCCGATGAAGGCGGAAAAGAGATGCCCTTCCAGGTGATTGACCCCGATCAGCGGAAGGTTGAGGCGGAGGGCCAGCCCCTTGGCCGCGCTCAGCCCAACCAGCAGGGAAGAGGCGAGGCCGGGCCCCTGGGTGACGGCAATGGCATCGAGGGCGCTCCAGTCGAGCTTGGCTTCGTCCATGGCTTGCTTCAGCACATGGGGAAGGATCTCCACATGCTTGCGGGAGGCGATTTCAGGCACCACACCGCCATAGGCGCGATGGAGCTTGATCTGGCTGTAGACAATATTGGAAAGCACATTCCGGCCGTCGCGGACGACCGCCGCGGCCGTTTCATCGCAGGACGTTTCAAGGCCAAGGACAATCACCGCTTCTCCTTGAAGACAAGAATGCCCTTGAGCAGGTCGATGGCCCGGTCCATCTGCAGGTCGCGCACCTGCTCCGTGCCTTCCAGCAGCTTGGCGTCGACCGAGCCGGGGGTTTCGTCATTGAGCCGGCGGAGCTGGACCTTCTGCCAGACGTCGGGGGCCATGGGGGCGACGATGTCGGGCTGGATGCCGACGTCGTGGATCAGGCGGCCCGAGGGGGTGTAGTAGTGGGCCGTTGTCAGCCGGATGGCCGATTGGTCATCCAGCGGCAGCAGGCTTTGGACGGAGGCTTTTCCGTAGGTGGTGTCGCCCACGAGGACGGCGCGCTTGTGATCCTGCAAGGCGCCGGCGACGATTTCCGAAGCGCTGGCCGACCCGCCGTTGATGAGAATGACCATGGGGAAGCCCTGGTAATGGGTTTGGCCCACGGCCTTGGTGGTCGGCGAGTTGGGGGTGCCCTTGCGCCCCCGGGTGGAGACGATGTCGTCACCCTTGTTCAAGAACAGCTCGCTGACCCCGATCGCGGTCGAGAGCAGGCCGCCCGGATTGTTGCGGAGGTCGAGGATCAGGGCTTTCAGATCCTGCTTCAGGAGCTTTTTAAGATGGGTTTCGAGGTCGGTTGCCACGCTTTCAGAAAATTGGGTGACGCGGATATAGCCGATTCCGGGCTCGATCATCCGCGCGCCCTTGACGCTGGTGACCTTGATGATATCCCGGGTCAGTTCCACCATCCGGAAATCCTGCGTGCCGGCCCGTAGGAGCTTGAGCTTGATGACGGAGCCCTTGGGGCCGCGCAGCTTCTTGATGGCGTCGTTGACGGCCAGCCCCTCGGTGGACAGCCCGTCCACCTCGACGATCCGGTCGCCCGCCTGCACGCCCGCCTTGAACGCCGGCGTGTCCTCGATGGGGGCGATGCAGGTGAGCACGTTGTCGCGGGTGCCCAGCACGATGCCGATGCCGCTGAACTCGCCGGAGGTGTCGTCCTTGATCTGCTGGTAGGCCTGGGGCTCCAGGAACTGGCTGTGCGGGTCGAGCGAGCCGAGCATGCCGGTGAGCGCCGCGTGGACCAGGTCCTTGTAGGACGTTTTGGATTCTTCGACATAGCCCTTCCGAACCTGCAGGATGGCGGTCGTGAGGAGGCGGATTTCCCGGTAGGCTTCCTCATCATCGGAAATCTGGTTGGTGGACGCCTGGGGGATGGGGCTCTTGGCGGGAGTGGAGGAGGGGGGAATTGCCTGGTCGGTGCGGCAGGCGGAAAGCCCGGCGGCAACGGCCACAATAAGGGAAAGGGCAATCCATTTCATGGGAAATTAAGTTACCGTTTCGCCTGCCCCTTGTCCATCCCGATTCTTTTGCGGAGCCTTCGACAGTTCT
>CAXNFL010000226.1:0-3100 GCA_964201555.1 Kiritimatiellia bacterium | reverse complement strand
AGGCCGAGGAACCCGGCTCCTTCCTCGCCGCGGGTCCGGAGGCCATGCTGACCAACGCCCCGGCCCTGTCGGACGAATTGCGCCTCGAACGCACCGGCCGCGGCATCCTTCTCCATGTCTCTAAAAAAGGGACATATGACATCAAGCTCGGCTACGTGACCCCGGCGATCGTCGAGGGCCCGGCTTCCGACGCCTGGGGCGTCCGGATCCACCACCCCGCGGCCCGCCTGTCCAAGGCCGTGCTCCGCATCCCCGCCGCGCCGATCGACGTCTACCTGACCCACGGGACCGCACGGCGCGACATCCGGGAAACGGGCGCCGAAACCATCGTGGAGCTCCGGCCGACGGCCGAGCCCGTCATCGAAATCCGCTGGAAGCCGCGCGCCCGGAAGACCCAGCTCGAAGAGACCGTCTTCTTCACCGACCTGCTGACCTACGCCGCGTTCGAGCCGGGCGTCGTGGAGCTCACCTGCCTGGCCGCCCTCCAGATCGCCCAGGGGCAGCTCCAGTCGGTCCTGCTGGACGTGCCCGCGGGCA
Source organism: Kiritimatiellia bacterium (assembly GCA_964201555.1). Taxonomy (GTDB): domain Bacteria; phylum Verrucomicrobiota; class Kiritimatiellia; order CAIKKV01; family CAIKKV01; genus CAIKKV01. Next base: position 2,563 of record CAXNFL010000226.1, on the reverse strand, counting down.
TGAGCGTCACCGCCGTCAACGCCCCGGGCCTGGGCACCTGGCGCTACGACTCCGACAGCCGCCAGCTGGAGGCTCTGTTCGAGAAGCCGGTCAGCGGCAACCTGAACCTGACCGTGACGCTTCAGGTCCCGCGCGAGGGGCTCCCCTACACCGCCCAGCTGGCCGCGCCGCTCGTGCGGGGGGCGGCCCGCCAGCGCGGCGCCTTCGCCCTGGCCGTGCCCGACTCCGTGCAGATCGCCGTGTCCAACGCGACCGGCGTCAGCGGCATGGCCATCGAGGATTTCCCGGCGGCCGCCCATCCCGCGGCCCGGGCCGGGGCCCCGGCCCGGACGCTGAAGCGCGCCTACCGGTACCAGCTGCCCGGCGCCGGCCTGGCCGTCACCGCGGAGAAGGTTGTACCCGAAATACGCTCATCCGAAACGGCCACCCTCTCCATCAGCGACGAACGCCTCCTGCTCAGCTCGCAGCTCGATATCACCGTCGCCCGCGCCGGCCTCTTCTCCCTCACGCTCGGCATCCCGGAGGGCTACGACGTGGAAACCCTGGGCGGCCAGGAGGTCAGCCACTGGGACGACCTGAAGGACGCCACCAACCGCGGCGTCGTGGTCCACTTCCAGCGCCAGGTGCTCGACACGCGCCGCCTCAATGTCGTCATTTCGCGGATGGGCCGGGGGGTTGAGAAAACCATTCCCGTCCCCCGCTTGGAGGTGCGCGGCGCCGTCAAGCACAGCGGCTCCCTGGTGATCAGCGGCGAACGCGGGGTCCGGCTCTCGACCGCGGCGCGCGACGGGGTGGTTGAACTCAACCCGCGCGACCTCGGCGTGGCCGACGGCAAGGCGCTCGCCTACAGCCTCCTGAGGCCGGGCTGGTCCGTCACCCTCTCGGCCGAAGTCCTCGCCCCCACGCTCAAGCCGGAAGTGCTGCACAGCGTCGACCTGGCCGAAGGCATGATGCGCGAAACCGCCACCTTCCGTTACACCATCGAGAACGCCGGCTGCAAGGTCTTCCGCATCCAGGCCCCCCGGCCCGGACTGCCCCTCACCATCACCGGACGCGGCGTCAGCAAGGTCTTCGAAGCCGACCCGGAGCATGGCATCTGGCAGGTGGAGCTGGCGGCCAAGGCCGAGCAGATGCTCATCCTGAAGGTGTCCAGCCAGAGCCCCTTCGATCCGACGAACCGCCTGGTCACCGTGCGGCCCTTCCGGGCGCTGGACACCGAGAGCCAGCGCGGCTACGTGACGGTGACCTCCTCGGGCCGCATGCAGATTACCCCGCGGGGCGAGCCGGAGGGCCTGAAGCCGGAGGATTCGCGCGGGCTGCCGGCCGACTTCGGCGCGGGCGACCTGTCGGACGCCATCCTCTGCTACCGGTCCGTCACGCCCGACTACACGCTGACGCTGGATGTCCGGCGCCATGGCTCCGCGGCCGTCCTCCCCGCCAGCGTGAGGCATGTGGAGATGACCACCGTGCTGGCAGAGGAAGGGCAACTGCTGACCCGCGTGCTGACGGAGCTCGATGCCGGCGACCTGCGGTACCTGACCGTGACGCTGCCCGGCGAAAAGGACCACCTGTGGTCGGTCTTCGTCAACGGCAAGGTGGGCCGGCCCTCGCGTAGCGGCAAAGCCTACCGCATTCCGCTGGAAGGCGCTTTGGCGGGCGAGGCCACGACGCTCGATTTCACCTATTCGGGCGAAGCGCCCTCCGGGGGGAGCCTGGCCGCCCCGCTGTTCAACCTTCCGCTGAACAACGTGTCCTGGACGCTCTACCTGCGGCCGAACCGGGCCTACTTCAAGTTCGGGGGCGACTTCACGGTCGCCGACCAGACGGAAGGGCCCGTGATCTTCGACCAGTCCATATATTCGGGACAGAACCGGACGCAGCTGAACATCGACCTGAACAAGGCCCGCAGCGTGATGGCCAAGGGCGAGTCGTACATCAAGACCGGCAACCAGAAGGAAGCCAAGCAGGCCCTGGAAGTGGCCATGAACTATTCCCAGGGCGAAGCGGAGCTGAACGAGGATGCGCGCATCCAGTACCAGAACCTGGTCCGCCAGCAGGCCATTGTGGGCCTGGTGCAGCGGCGGTCGGAACTCCAGCAGGAGCGGCAGATCGACGTGGACGTGGCCCAGCAGGGGGCCTTGAACCAGCAGGCCGGCTACAACAGCGGCAACTTCACGCCCGAGTACGCGAGGCAACTCGAGCAGACGCTGTCAGCTGATGAAAACGCCAACCTGACGGCTGTGGCCGACAAGATCATCGGGCAGCAGAAGGCGGCAACGGCCGTGGCGCGCTCCATCCGCATCACCCTGCCGGAGCAGGGCGTCCGCGTCCGCCTGCACCGTCCGCTGGTCATCCAGCCCGATGCCGCGCTGAAGGTGACCTTCCGCTCGGTCCCGTCCGCCCCATGGCGGAGGGCCGGCAGCCTGCTCCTGGTGCTGGGCGTGCTGGTTTTGACGGGGGTGGTGATGAGAAAGGCAGAACGATAGGGTTCGGGGTTCAGGGTTCGGTCCCACCGCTGGGCTCAAAGCGCCCAGATGGATCAACCTATGAGAACCTCAAAACT
>CAXNFL010000225.1:0-3106 GCA_964201555.1 Kiritimatiellia bacterium | reverse complement strand
GGGCGAACAGCGCCGCGAGCTGGCCGCGCTTCGGGAGCGGGTCGCCGCGCTGGAGGCCCGGCCGGGGCCGGGAGCGCGGCCGTGACCCGGCGGGCCGACCAGCTGCTGGCGGGCTTCGCGGAGGGCGATGCCATCTCCCAGGATGCGCTGCTGCTGCAGGCCGCTTTCCGCGGGCTCGGCTGGGAGTCCGACCTGTTTGTTCCCCGCGCACACACGGACCCCGCGGCGGCGCACCGGGTGCGTCCGCTGGAGGCGTATGCCGGCGCGCCCGGCGATGTGGCCGTGCTGCACGATGTCCTGGAGCCGGCGGCGGCAGCCGCCTTCCGCGCCACCCCGGCGCGACGCGTGCTGCGCTACCACAACATCACGCCGGCCTCCTTTTTCACGGCGTTCGACGAGGCGATGGCGGAGCGTCTGCTCCGCGCGCGCGCGGAGCTGGGGTCGATCGCGGCCGGGGCGGTGGCGGTCTGGTCCGTCTCCGCGTTCAACGCCGCGGAGCTGCCGGAAGCGCCCTCGACGAAGAGCCGGGTGCTGCCGCTGCTGTTCGACGAGGCCCGCTTCCGGATCGCGCGCGATCCCGGGGTGGAGGCGCGCTATTCGGGCCCCCTGGCCAACATCCTGTTCGTGGGCCGCCTTGTCCCCAATAAATGCATCGAGGAGCTGATCTTCGCCTTTCATGTGTATCATCGCGCCGTGAATCCGCAAAGCCGGCTGGTCATCGCCGGGTCCGAGCGGAGCTGCCCGCGCTACACCGCGCTGCTGAGCCTGCTGGCCAAGGCGCTGGATCTGTCCAACGTCTGCTTCGAGGGGTTCGTGTCGCCCGCCGGCCTGGCGGCGCTGTATGGCCGGGCGACCCTGTTCGCGACGCTGAGCCGCCACGAGGGATACTGCCTGCCGCTCATCGAGGCGATGGCGAACGGTGTCCCCGTTTTAGCGCGGCGCGGCGGCGGCATGCCCGAGGCGATGGGCGAGGCCGGGCTCCAGGTGGAGGACCTGGCGCCGGCGCTCGTGGGCGAGCTGATGGGAGAGGCCATTCACAATGCCGCGGTTCGGAAGGCGATGCTCCAGTCCCAGGCCATGCGGCTGGAGGAGATTCGCGCCCGGAAGCCGGCGGAGGAAATCGGCCGGTTGCTGGCCGAGCTGTAGGCTGCCGCTTTTCCTGGCGCCTCAGGCGCGAAACGTCTCGCAGGCCTCTTTCAGGGCCAGGAGATTCTCCCACGGCACTTCGGGCTCCACCATGTGCGTGGGGGCGATGACGAGCCCGCCCTTCGGCCCGCACAGGCGCAGGTTGTTCCAGACCACCTCCCGGACCTCCTGCGGGGTGCCGAACGGCAGGGTCGTTTGCGTGCCGATCGTGCCCCAGAACGAGATCCGTCCGCCGACGCGCGCCAGGACATCCTCGAACTGCATGCACTCCGGCTGGACGGGGTTGAGGATGTCCACGCCGACTTCGACCAGCTCCTCGAGGAAGGGCAGGACGTAGCCGCACGAATGGTAGAAGATGAGGATGTCGGGCTTGATTTCCCGGCCGGCCCTGATGATTGCCGCCAGGCGCGGCTTGAGCCATTCCCGCCACAGCTCCTGGCTCATCATGATGGTGCTCTGCATGCCGATGTCATCGCCCAGCTGGATGATATCCACCCCCGCGCGGGCCGCCAGCTGGATGCGCTCGACGGCGTTGGCCGTCACCCGGTCGAGGTGAACCGTGGCGCGCTCGTCGCCGGACAGCATGTCGACCATCAGGTCTTCCATCGAGCGGATGTACCAGGCGATCTCCCACACCGTGCAGGCCATTTCAGCCCTCGCCGCCAGCCCCTGGCCGTGGAGGGTCTCCACGTGTTTTTGAAGGCGCTCCAGTGCCTCCGGCACGGGGCGGGGCAGCGGGTAGGTCGCGATTTCGTCCAGGGAGGCATCCCCCTTTAGCGGGTGATGCATGTAGGTCATGTGGAAGCATCCGGGGTGGTGCGAGTGCCCCACGCCCCAGGCGTCGATGTCCGTATTCGGCGGCAGTTGCTCCCGCGGGTAGAGACTCTTGACGTCCGTCCAGGACTTGGCCATTTCGATTCCGCATGAGCGGAACGGGACGTTGAAAAATTCATGGATTTTCGTGTGGCCGAACCGGGCCTTGAAGGCCTCGACCTGCGACGCGCAAAAGCTGCCGCAATCGAGCGGCACCTGGTCATACCCCTGCCGGCGCAGGGCACGTAATAAGTTCTCTCGGGGCGTCAGGCGTGTCGGCATACAGGTTCTTCTTTCTGCTTGAGGGCGTTGGCGTGACGGATTCCGGGTTTACCCGTTGCGTTCGGCGGTGCCGAGCCAGCGGCGGAAGGCGTTGTAGCCGACGAGGTGGTCGGTGAGGAAGGTGACCATGTACTGGAGCGGGAGGCCGCCCACGGTCTTGCGTTTCAGGCGGTCGCACTTGCGGCACAGGGCCAGCGAGTCGATGTTCGCGCCATAGGCGCGGCGGAGGGCGCGGTAGGGCCCGCCGTTCCAGATCTCCCGGAGGGGCGTGGTGGCCAGGTCGCCCATCTCGAGCTTGCCCCAGAAATCCTGCGGGCAGGGGGTCACCTTGCCGTTCCACAGCACCACCATGGCGTACCAGGGGAAGGTGCACTTGGAAAGCGTCCGTCCGGCGCAGGCGGTTTCGGGCAGGCCGTCCTCGGCCCACTCGTATTCGGCCTTTTCCACCACCTCGTCGGCGCCGGCGTCCATGAAGCGGCGGGTCAGCTCCGCGATGCGGGCGCGCGATTCGGCCGATTCCTTCTGCCGGGCGAAGAGGATTTTCTCGATCACCACGTAGGGCTTGCGAAGCCCCCGGGCGCGGCGCAGCTCGAGGAAGTGGAAGACGTTTTCAAGGGTTTTCTCGAAGGTGGCGCCCACGCGGACCTTTTCGTAGGGCTCCTTTTCAAAGCCGTCGATGGAGAAGGAGACGAGGCTGGGGCCGGCGTCGAGGAGCTTCTCGGCCTTGGCGGCGTCGAGCAGCGCGCCGTTGGAGTGGAAGCGCGCGGGCACCCCTTTGGCGCGGGCGTAGCGGATCATGTCGAAAAGGGCGGGGTTGAGGAGCGGCTCGCCGCGGTGGTGGAGGTAGATGTCGTGGACGAAGGGC
>CAXNFL010000224.1:0-3126 GCA_964201555.1 Kiritimatiellia bacterium | reverse complement strand
GGATCAAGAAGGTCAAGAAGAAGCCCGAGAAAAAGTACGTGCTGAACATGAATACGGCGGTCTCCTTCTATGTGCCCAAGATCGAGGACAGCGAGGTTCTTGAGGAGGTTGACAAGGAGACCGAGAACACCTACGAGGCGCAGAAGCTCGGCAAGCTGGGTGCCGGCGGCGGCAAAGAGGGCGGCTGGCCGAACGGCATGAAGAATGCCCGGGTCCGGTTTATCCGGCTGCAGTACGACGGCGGCGACTGGGATCAGGACATGGGCTATGGCGCCGACTACAATATTTTGCTCAAGTTCAGGGATTTCACGGGGTTCGAGATCGCGTCGGAGACCGAATCCAAGCCGATCGCGCAGCTCAAGCGCTTCCCCAAGAACAGGGCTCCGCCGTTCGTCTACATGACCGGCGGGCTGAAGGGCTCCATCAATCTCTCCAATGCCGAGATGAAGATCCTGCGGGAATACTGCCTGGACATGGGCGGGCTGGTATTCGCGGATAACGGCGGCGGCCGGTTTGACCAGAACTTCAGGCCGCTGATGAAGCGGATTTTCCCGGATCTGCCCCTGGTGGAGATCTCGAAGGATGATGTGATTTTCCAGCAGCCCTTCCTGTTTCCCAATGGCGCGCCGCCGCTTTGGCATCACTCGGGCGCCAATGCCATGGGCATCAAGTACAAAGGGCGCTGGGTGGTCTTCTATCATCAGGGCGATGTGAATGATGCGTGGAAGACCGGCCATTCGGGCGCGTCGGACAGCGTCGCGGCCCAGGCGTACAAGCTGGGCGTGAACGTGATTAATTATGCGTTCAATCAGTATATGATGCTGAACTTCAATGGTGTTGTGCCCAAGTAAGGCGCTAGAGTTGGTTGGAAAACAGGGAACTATCCATGGGCGCGTACGATTTCAATGCCATGATCTTGCAGGGCTGGCCGATCCTGAGCATTCTTCTGCTCATGTCCATTCTCTCGATTACGGTCCTGGTCGATCGCCAATGGGTTTTGCTGGGGGCCCGACTCGACGCGAAACGCTTTATCGCGGTCGTCATCCGCCTCCTTCGGGAGGAGTCGGCGGACGCGGCGATGCGGTATTGCCGGTCTCGATCCCAGCCGGTCGCCAAGATTGCGGCGGCTGTTCTCGCCAAGGAAGGCGACCGGGAGAGTCGCGAGCGGGTGCTTCGCCACGCCGTGCAGACACAGATCCGGCAGTTGGAAGCCGGCGTGCCGATCCTGGGCACGATCGCCAGCTCCGCGCCCTTCGTGGGGCTCTTCGGAACGGTCATTGGAATCATCAAGGCGTTTTCGGACATCGCCTCGAGCGCCGGGGGAGGCCCCGAAGTGGTGGCGAACGGCATCGCGGAAGCGTTGGTCACCACGGCCGGCGGACTGCTGGTGGCCGTGCCCGCCCTGATCGGATACAATTATCTCGTCCGCCGGATCCAGCGGCTGACGGAGGAAATTGATCTCGCGGTGTTTGATCTGATCGAGTCGCTTGAAGAAACGGACTCGCCGTGAACGTCGGGCCGAGTGATGGCAAATACCGGATCGTGGCGGAGATCAACATGATCCCCTTCATCGATGTCACCCTGGTATTGCTGATTATCTTCATGGTCATGACGCCGGCCCTGATCCGCAAGGAAATCAAACTGAATCTTCCCCAGGCCGGAAAGGCCGAGCCCGCCACCGAAGACAAGACCGCCGTGACCGTTCAGGTGGACAAAACCGGGGCCATTTTCATGGAAAGCAAGCGGATCGCCCCGGACGCGCTTCTGCCCGCGCTGCGTCGCCGGCTGACGCGTCCCGACACGCAGCCGCTTCGGATCGAGGCCGACAGGGATACGTCGTTCCAGCATGTGGTGGTGGTCATGCAGGCGGGCAAGGAGATTGGCGCCGCAAAGATGAATGTCAGCGTCAAGACGGAGAATCGGGGCCGGTGAGGGAGCGGCGGAGTCCGATCGAGGTCTTCAAGGAACGCGATTCAGACAGTTAAAGCGGCGCCCGCCAGAGTCATGAGCCTTGACTATTCCAAACGCCTTGTGTAAACATGAGGCTTCAATCTGTTAGGAAAAGGAAGATGCAGCCAACTCTTTCCAAATGGCGATTCGGGCTGATCCTGTCGGCCCTTTTCATGGCCTTCACCCCGGTTTCGTTTTCGCAGGAAACGAACGCCAATCCGCTTTTAGATCGTGAGTTCGAGTTTGCGTCCGGGCTTATCCGGATCCTTTCCATGCCGGATCTTGCCGAAAAGGTGATGGATCAGGTGGATGTGACATTCCCGGAGGCGAAAGAGCGGACTAAAGTGATTCGGGCCGAAGCCCTGATTGCGCGGCGGCGGTTCAAGCAGGCCGAGGAGCTGGTTTCAACGATGCCCAAGGACAGCCCCAAGGCGCAGGCGATCATGCTCGCTTTGGCCGATGGCTATTTCCAGGTCGGCGAGACGGAGCGCACGCGGTTGTTGTATGTCGAGTTTTTCAACCGCTACACGAATGCCGCGCCGGTTGATCCGGATTTAAAGCGATTTTACCGGGATTCGGCCTATAAATATGGGCAGATGTTGTCTATGCGGAACGACCCCCTGAATGCCGCGAAGATGTATGACAAGATGATTCCCTTAATGGGCGCCGACGAGCGGGATCAGATTCGCCAGATCAAGCTTGAGCAGGCGGAGCTCCTGTTGCGGGCGGCCCGCGATATGCCTGCCAATTCGGAGCGCGCCGGGATGCTGAAGAAGGCCCGGGCGAACTCAGATGAGGTGGTGTGGGGCGGCATGGATCTCTGGTTTGGCCGCGCGGTGACGGCGTTGGCGCAGGCGGACTTGATCGAGGGGTATGATGAGAGGGCCATTGACCTGCTTCAGAAAAACATGGTGATGCTGAAGAAGGTTGACGAGAAGCTCTCGGAAACCGGCATGATCTCCGAAAGCCCCTACGCGGGGGCGCGTTCCTTGCTGGGCAACATATTCAAGGACCGTGCGGACGTGCTGAGTAACACCCGCGAGGTCCGAGAGGCGGAAGCGCTCCGGTTCCTGGAACGGTCCGCCTCCGGCTATGAGTCGCTGTGGAAACTGATCGTGCGCGTCAATCAGCGGGACGGCAACCTTCTGGAATCGGCTAAAAAAAACAAGACCACCA
>CAXNFL010000223.1:0-3171 GCA_964201555.1 Kiritimatiellia bacterium | reverse complement strand
GCGGCGGTCGCCCCGGGCATTTCGGGCGCCTTGCTCACGACCGTCGTCGGCCTGTTTGTGGCCCTTCCGTCCGCCATCGGCTACAACCTCATCGTCACGGATATCAAGCGGATATGCGTCCACATGGATTCATTTTCGGACGAGCTCATGGCCGATCTTCAATCCGCCTGTGCGCAGCGGGAGGGCTAGGAATGGCCCGCAAAGCAGCCTCGCGCACGCTGAGCCAGATGAGCGAGATCAATATGACCCCGCTGATGGACCTGACCTTTCTGCTCCTCATTACATTCATCATTACGTTTCCCCTGGTGGAGCAAGGCATTCCGGTGAATCTTCCCAAAGGGAAGGCCCAGGAGCTCCCCCAGAAAAAAACAGCCCTGCTTTCCATGAACGCCCAGGGGGAAATCTTTCTCGATAAGACGCGGGTCCCCAAGCCCAATCTGGCCCGCCAGCTCACCGCCCTGAAAGCGCAAAACGCCGAACTGACCGTCCTGGTCAGAGCCGACGAGAAACTCGATTACGGAAAAGTGATCGAGATTCTCAAAGTGTTATACGACTGCAAGATCACCAAAATGGCGCTCGTCACCCAAGGAGTGGACTAATCGCATGTCGGCGCAACCGCCATTTCGGCTTACCATCGGATTCGTCACCCTGATTCACGGGGCGCTTATCGCCCTGCTACTGGTGGCGGGCGCACCCGGTTGCATTCGACGGAATAACAAACCCGAGATTCTGCCGGTTGAGTTTATGGTGGCCGTGGATGACGGGCCTGAAATGCTGGACCCGGGCAAGGGCCCCGAGCCCCCCCCTGAAGTCAAGCCGTCCCCGCCCCAGCCCCCTCCTGTGCCGGAGCCCCCCGCCGCGGAAATCGTCCCCGAAGTCAGCAAAACAAAGCCCAAGCCGCCCGAGCCCAAGGCAAAGCCTCCGGAGAAGCAGAAGCCCTCGGAGGGGAAGCAGAAGCCCACACCTGACAAAGCCCAGGATTCGAACGCCAGCAAAATCGGCAAAGGCCGCCGCGTCACCGCGCCCAATTCCAACCCGCCGAATGCCAGCATGAAGCGCCTCTCCCAAGAGGAGATCGCGCGCCTCCTGGCCCTGGGCGCCACGCCGGGCAACCGGAATCTGACGCCCGAGGGCGAAGCGTTTGACTTCGAGGTGATTCGCCGCCGGCTCTACAAGGCCTGGGCTCAGCCCGGCTCCGCTTCCAGCAAGCTTTCGGCGGAAGTGGAGATCCGGCTGAACTCCGCCGGCAACATCATCAGCCGCCGCATGCTGCGCTCCTCCGGAAACGCCGTGATGGATGAATCCGTCATGGAGGCCGTGAACTCGGTCCTCCGGATCGACGGATTGACCCCCGGCTTTATCGACCGCAAAAACGGCAGGGTCACGATCGTCTTTGAAGTAAACGCCGGTTCGGCTTGATCAGCCCGCCGGGCGCGTCTGCCCGGTCCATGTGCTCAGGAAATAGAGGGCCAGCATGGCCTCGAGCTGATCGGGCGGCTGCCCCTGCCGAAGCAGATCCAGGTACCAGGTCCCCACCCCGAACCGCTGGTCGTGCCAGATCAGGACCTCGACAAACACCTCGGCGTCCCCGCCATAGTGAATGCCGTATTTCAGCGACGAAAGGGCGATGGCCAGGTCGAGGCACTGGTTCACGCAGGCGCCATACTCGCGCAGGAGAAAAGCCGATTCCAATTGGTCCACCCGGGTCATGATCGTCGGGTCCGAAGGGGAGCGCTTATCGCGAATCGCGTCGCGGATTTCCTCCTTCAGATGCGACAGCAATTTCCCGATCATCTGGCCGTAGGCCTGACGCTCGGCGTGAAGAACCCGGTAGAACTCCCCGGGCGTTCCGAGCAGGTCGCCCACGGCACAGCCCATCGAGCGCCTCAGGACGCTGTTCCTGGTTTCCCGCATGCGCGGAAGGATTTTAAAGATGGCATCCATTTCGCCAAGTCGAGCCAGGGCTTCGCTGGAGGCCGAAATCACCTTCTCGTTGCGGCTGGCGTACAACAGATCCAGCAGGCTTTGAACCGCCCGCTTGTCGCCAATCATCCCCAGCGTCCTCGCCGATTCAGCCTGGAGGGCGGGATCCTCATGGGTCAGCTTGCGCATCAGGGCCGAAACGGTGCGGGGATCTTTCGATTTACGCAGGGCCTTTGCGATTTCCGGCCCCATGACGGAATCCGCGTCTTCAAACTTGACCAGAAGTCCCTCGATGGCGTCCGGCCCCCCGATCCGGCCCAACGCCATGGCCGCCTCCTCGCGCACATCGGCGTCGGGGTCGTCCAGCTGGCTGATCATGTCGGAGACGGCAATGGAGGTTCCCGAATCGCCCAGATCCCGAATGGCTTTTACAACACGGACCGGCTCCGGAGAGGACTGCAGGACATGCAGGTTGAACATGTTGGTGACCATGCGCATGGGATTACCGGTAACCAGCCCCAAAAGCGCGTTTTTAAAAGAAACGCCGCTGCGGGTTTCCTGCAGCCGGAGATGAAGCGGAACCAGCACGAGCCAGACGATCCCGATCTGGATCACCATGAGAACGTGGAAATAGCTCACGGAATCGCCCATCGGAAGATGAAATGGCATGGGATGCGCGAGGAAAAACTCCTTGTAGGTATCGGTCAGGTATCCGCCCAGGAAGGAGCCGCCCGCCGCCATCAGGCTGATCCCCCCCTGGTACAGGGCAATGGCCAGGGTCCGGTGTTCCTCGGGCGCCTTGGAGGTTGCCAGCGTGGTGTGGCAGGTGCCGATCAGGGCGCCGCAGATGCTGCACGGCACGTTCACAAGGATGAGCAGGAGAACCGACTGGGGCAGGCTGAACACTCCGAGAAAGGGCAGCCGGAAGACGATGGTGGCATCCTTCATGAAAAACCAGACCAGCAAAATGAATCCGAAGATAATCAGGGAAACGGCGGCCAGGGTTCGGGGCCCCACGCGGTCAACCACCAGGCGGGCCACAAACGCCCCGAGAATACCCCCCACGCCGGCCGCAACGGCGGTATAGGACAGATGGCTGTAGGTGAGGTGATACGCTTCCTTAAGGAAAATTCCGCCGAACGGGGCGCAGATGTACACCGCGAAATTGAAGAGCCCCACGCACATGATGACGCGGCGGAACTCCTGGTTTTTCAGGGGTGCCAGGAACGCGTTGAGCGTCGGCCGCTC
>CAXNFL010000222.1:0-3173 GCA_964201555.1 Kiritimatiellia bacterium | reverse complement strand
CGGCGGCTACAAGGACTGAGATAGGATCCAGTCTAGTGAATCAGGCCCCAGCGGAGGCTGATCGGCCAGTAGACAAAGAAGGCCGGGCCCATGAGCTTCTCTTCCGGTATGGGACCGAAGTAGCGGCTATCCTTGCTGTTCATGGTGTTGTCACCCAGACCGAAATAATTCCTGGCCGGAACCGCGTATTCCTCGGCTGAGGACCTCAGGTACTTGACGTCGGGAAGCAGCTTGCCATTCTGATACCCATAGGCGTAGCCGGGCTGGCAGGTGACCACTTTTTTCATGGTTGGGTTCGTGCCCATGGGCTCGCCGTTGACGAATAACATCGGCGAATCGATCCGGAGCCGATCGCCGGGGCGCCCCGCCAATCGTTTGATGTAATGCGTGTCGGGTGTCACATCCTGCATCGCCTCGGTGGAGAAGACCATGACTTCCCCCACCCTGGGACGCCTGAAGTTCCAGGCCATGCGGTTGACAAACAGATGATCGCCCGCCACGCGGAGGCCGGAAGCCAGCAACTGGCCGGGACCCACGGTTTCCCCGGCGGCCGCGTGCAGGGTCAAATCCTTCGGAATCGAGTAGCCCGTGCGCCCGATGTACCAGATCAGATCCGGCGCGCGCTCCGGGTAATTCTTATCCTGGAAAATGCGTCCGCCGCTTTGAGCCCTCAGCTCGTAGGGAATTTCCCCGGTCACCAGGGTTCGCAGCAAGCGCAGCGGCATGAAGCTCCGGAAAAGGCCAGGCGCGGTATCGGCCTTGTAGTAGATTCCGTAAAGGGTTGGCTGCATGGAGCCTGTCGGAATTTTGAACGGCTGGAGCAGATAGGTCCTGAATCCCATGGCCACGGCCAGGGCCACGACGATCAGTTCCACCCATTCGCGGACAACCGGATGCCGGGGCGCCGGGTAAATCGCCTGGGCGATGTCGGAAGCGTCATTGGCGGCCTTTTCAAAACCCGCCGTGTTCCCGCTCCTGAGCGCTCCCCGCACGGCCCGCTCCGCGGCCATCAGCCGGTCAAGATCGGCCCTGGGAGCGATATCTTCCCGCATGTTTCGCGCCAGCCGGATTCCCTGGAAAATCGCATGGGCCCGTTTTTTCAGGCGCCGTTTTTCGAAAAATCGCATGGGAGTTCCTGGTTAATACCCTGTCTTAAGAACGGAAATGAAGGCCTCCTGGGGCACGTTGACGCTCCCGATGGACTTCATCTTCTTCTTGCCTTCCTTCTGACGCTCCAGCAACTTGCGCTTACGGGAAATATCGCCGCCGTAGCACTTGGCGGTCACATCCTTGCGCATCGCCTTGATCGTCTCGCGGGCAATGATCGTCTTGTTGATCGCGGCCTGGATGGGCACGGCAAACTGGTGCGCCGGGATGACGTCTTTCAGGGCCTCGCACATCTGGCGGCCGCGGTAGATGGCCTTCGACCGGTGCACGATGGCGGAAAAGGCATCCACCGATTCGCCGTTCAGAAGGATATCCAGCTTGACCAGGTCCGACTCCTGATAGCCGCTGTGCTCATAGTCCATCGAGGCGTAGCCCTTGCTGACATTCTTCAGCGCGTCATGGAAATCAACCAGGATTTCATTCAGCGGGATCTGGCAGGTCATCATGATCCGGGTGGTGTCGAGGGAGTCCGTCTTGACCACCTCGCCGCGGCGCTCCCGGCAGATGCGGATGATGTCGCCGATGTGCTCGTTCATGCAGATGATGAAGGCCCGGATCATCGGCTCCTCCATCCGGTCGATGCGGGTCGGGTCCGGCATGTGATGCGGATTGTCGATTTCGCTGAACGTGCCATCCTTCAGGTAAATCCGGTAGATCACGGAGGGATAGGTGCTGATGATATCCATGTCGAACTCGCGCCTCAGCCGCTCCTGCACGATTTCCAGGTGCAACAGGCCGAGGAAGCCGCAGCGGAAGCCGAATCCCAGGGCGACGGAGGACTCGGATTGAAACATGAGCGAGCTGTCGTTGAGCTTGAGCTTCTCAAGGCTGTGCTTCAGCTTTTCAAGTTCGGCCGTATCGACCGGATAAATGCCGCTGAAGACCATCGGATGCACGTCCCTGAAGCCCGGGAGCGGCTCCTTGGCCGGCCGGTGAATCTCGGTGATCGTATCGCCGGTTTTGACCTCTTCGGCTTCCTTGATGGTGCCGATCACATAGCCCACCGCCCCCGCCTCGAGGACGGCAGTCGGAGTGGGCTTGGGCCGGAAGACGCCCACTTCCTTGATCTCGGTGGTGAGACCGCTCTTCATGAGCCTGATCCGGTCGCCGGCCTTGATGCGGCCGTCCACGACGCGCACATACGGCACCACGCCGCGGAACGGATCGTAGGTCGAATCGAAAATGAGCGCCCGAAGGGGCGCGCCTTCGTCCGTCTTGGGCGGCGGCACGTGGGCCAGAACCGCATCCATGACCTGCTGCACATTCAAGCCGGTCTTGGCGCTGACCCGGGGGGCGCCTTCCATGCTCAGGGACAGGATGTCTTCGACCTGCTTGGCCACCTCATCCGTCTTCGCGGTGGCCATGTCGACCTTGTTCAGCACCGGGATGATTTCCAGGTTGTTGTCGATGGCGAGGTAGGCGTTGGCCACGGTCTGGGCCTCGACTCCCTGCGTGGCGTCGATCAGCAGCACGGCCCCTTCGCAGGCGGCCATGCTGCGGGAAACTTCATAGGTGAAGTCGACATGTCCGGGCGTGTCGATCAGGTTCAGCTCGTAGGTCTTGCCGTCCGCGGCCTTGTAGTACATCGTGACCGGATGGGACTTGATCGTGATGCCGCGCTCGCGCTCGAGGTCCATGGCGTCCAGGAGCTGCTCTTTCATGTCCCGATCCTGGATGGTTCCCGTCATCTGCAGCAGCCGGTCGGCCAGGGTCGATTTGCCGTGATCGATATGGGCGATGATACAGAAATTGCGGACTAGGCTCAGATCACGAGACATGCGTTAAATCCCTTTCCGGGAGGTGGGAGCGGTTTCAGGATGGGACCGGACCGCGGCGTCGCGCATGGCGGCGATGGCCGTTTTCATATCCGGGGATTTGTAAAGCGAGGTGCCCGCCACGAACAGGCTGGCTCCGTGGGCGGCGGCGATCGGCGCGGTCACCAGGTCGATGCCGCCATCGACCGAGACGTCGTAGTTCATGTTGTGCGCGCGGCCGTAGTCGAAAAG
>CAXNFL010000221.1:0-3176 GCA_964201555.1 Kiritimatiellia bacterium | reverse complement strand
GGGGCGGACCTGCCGGGAATCGCAGGCCAGGCCGGTGATCTCGCGGTTCAGCGGCCCCCGGCACTGGGCCTCGGGCAGGCTGGGCAAAAGCGCTTCCAATTTCATCGTCGTCGTCATCATCGTTCGGACTCCTCGGCTCCCTCCGAGTGCTCTGCGGCTTTCTTGTCATCCTCCGTTTCCGAAGGCTCCAAGTTCAGGTAGCGGACCGTCTGCTCGGCAATTTTGGCGAACACGGGCGCCGCGACCACGCCGCCGGTGTGGAACGGCTGGGGCTCTTCCACCACGACCACGATGGTGATCTCGGGCTTGTCCGCGGGCAGGAATCCCGCGAACGAGGCCATGTAGGCCGTTTCGGAATAGCCGCCGGGCACGGGCTTCTGGGCGGTGCCGGTCTTGCCGGCCACCTTGAACCCGTCCACCTTCGCCCGGGTGCCCGTGCCGCCCGCCTCCGTCACCCGCGCCAGCAGGTAACGCATCAGGGCGGACACGTGCGCGTCGATCGGCCGGCCCAGCACCTCGGGGTGGGCCTCGTAGGTCAGAAGGCCGTCCGCGTCGACAATCGACTTGATCACATACGGCTTCAGCAGGAACCCGTCGTTGGCCAGGGCGCTCATCATGCACGCCATCTGCAGGGCCGTCACCGCGATGCCCTGCCCGATGGCGATCCGCGAGCAGCTCAGGCCGGACCAGTTCTTGAAGTTGGAGAGGATGCCGCCTTCCTCGTAGGGCAGCTCGATGCCGAGGCGCCGTCCGAAGCCGAAGGTCTTGAGGCCATTATACAGCACTTCGTCGCCCATCAGAAGCGCAATTTTGGCGGTTCCGATGTTGCTGGATTTCTTGATGATGTCCGCCACGCTGAGCCGGGTGTAGGGATGATAGTCCCGGAGAATCCGGCCGGAGTGGAACCAGGAGCCGTTCTCGGTGTCGAACATCGTCTCGGGCGTCACCACCCCGCGGCTGAAGGCGAGGGCCAGGGTCACCGGCTTGAGGGTGGAGCCGGGCTCGTAGCAGAAGGAGACGGCCCGGTTGGTCATGCGGTGCATGTCGGTCTCGGCGCCGTACTCGTTCAGATCGAAGGCGGGGCGGTTGGCCATGGCGAGAATTTCGCCCGTGCGGCAGCGCTGCACGATGGCCCAGGCCGCCTTGGCCGAATGCTCCTGCATGGCCTCATCCAGGGCGCGCTCGGTGAAGAACTGGATCTGCTGGTCGAGCGTCAGGCAGATATCCGAGCCCTGGCGGGCCTGCACCTCCTCGGTGCGGCGCGTGTAGATCTCGTGCTTGCGGCCGTCCATCATGCCCTTGACCACGCCCGGCGTGCCCTGGAGGTCCTTGTCGCGGGTCATCTCGATGCCCAGGCTGCCGAGGCCGTCATGGTTGACGAACCCGATGATGTGGCAGGCCTGGGCGTTCTGGGGATAGCGGCGCAGGGTGGCTTCCTGAAGGAAAATGCCGCGCACATGGTTGTTCGTCACCTGCACCCAGAGACGCTCGCTGATGTCGCGGGTGACGAATCGCTTGACGTAGGCGAAGCGCCGGTCCGGAAACCGGAGCTTGAATCGGACCTCGTCCTTCGGCATCTTGAGATAGGCCGACAAAAGCGAAACGGCCAGGTCCATGTTGGTCATGTCCGTCAGCAGCTTGGGATCGGCGCAGATGTCATGGACGCCCAGGCTGATGGCCAGGATATTGGGGGTGCGTCCGCCGTCCATAATACGGCCCCGGAAGGCCACCAGGGGCTTTGTGTAGTCGCTGGCGACCTGCGCCTTCTGGATGCGGACTTCGTTGGGGCCGGCGTGGAGGAAGACCAGGCGGGCCGCCAGGGCGGCAAAGGCCAGCAGCAGAAGGATCTCAACGATCCACAGCCGGCGTATTCCGATCTCATTCATTCAAGGCGACCCGCTCCAGCTCGGCAAACCTCACCGAATCGCGCGTGTCCACGAGCGCCAGGTCATTGGCCCGGGAATCGTAAATCCGGACCACCTGCCCGCGCTTGGGCCAGGACAGGTTGAGCCCGTGCCGCGTGAGGGCGTCCTCGATGCTCCGGGGCGTCATCAGGCTGGCCCATTTGGACTCCTCGTTCTCGACGCGGCGCTGGTTGATCTCGCACTGGCCTTCCAGCTTCTTGATCTCCGCCCCCAGCTGCTCGCAGCGGGCGCGAATGCCCAGGTAGCCCAGGCCCAGCCCGATGATGAGCAGCACCACAAGAAGAACCCGGGGCGGCACCATCTGCTGATCCGCCGTATTCCGTTTGCGATTCGTCCTCGTCATACCGTCTCCTCTTCCACCCGTTCAATCGTTCGTAATTTCGCTGACCGCGCACGCGGATTTTCGTTTAATTCCTGTTCCGAGGCCGTGACCGGCTTCCGCCCGATCAGCCGCACCGCCGGCTTTTCGCCGTCCCACCGCCGCCCGCCGGCCTGGAGGTTCTCCCACCGTCCGGCATGGCGCAGAAAAAGCTGCTTCACGATCCGGTCTTCCAGGCTGTGGAAGGTGATCACGGCCAGCCGCCCCCCCGGCTTCAGCAGCCGGATCGCCGCCTCCACCCCTTCCGCCGCCGCCGCCAGCTCGTCGTTCACCGCGATCCGAAGCGCCTGGAAAACCTGCGTGGCGGGATGGGTCCGGCCCCGGCGGCCGCCCTTGATCCGGGCCACCCACTCCGCAAAGGCCAGCGTCCGCGCGAAGGGCATGCCCCGCCTGTCCGCCACCGCCGCCCGGGCCAGCCTGCGGCTGTCCGGCTCCTCGCCGTACCGCCAGAGCAGGTCGGCCAGCTCCGCCTCCTCCAGCCGGTTCAGCAGCTCGGCGGCCGTGGGACCCCGCGTGGGATCCATCCGCATGTCGAGCGGCCCGTCCGTCATGAAGCTGAAGCCCCGCTCGGGCCGCTCCAGCTGGTCCGACGAAATCCCCAGGTCCAGCAGGATCCCGTCGCACCCCGTCAGACCCAAGCCGGCGGCGATTGCCGCCATCTCCCTGAAATTGCCCGGCACCAGATCCACGGCCGCATCCGGCGCCTTCAGCCAGGTGCGGCAGCGGGCCAGCGCGTCGGGATCGCGATCGATCCCGATCAGCCGCCCGCCCGGCCGCGCCCTCTCCAGAATGGCGGAAGCGTGGCCGCCGCCGCCCAGCGTGCCGTCCAGGTAGACACCGCCCGGCCGCACGGCCAGGGCGTCCACGGCTTC
>CAXNFL010000220.1:0-3255 GCA_964201555.1 Kiritimatiellia bacterium | reverse complement strand
CAGGATGATCTCCCACGCCATGAAGGTGGCGGGGATATCGCCCGCCACGCGGTAGGCGCTTTTCGGGTAGCCGGCGGAAACGACGTCGACCCAGTGGTCCATGATGCGCACCCGGCGCCCGCGCATGGCGGCGACGGGGAAATCGGTGGCGAACAGCAGTCGCTGGGGGCCGATTTCGTTCAGGGCCATCTGCAGGACGATGGGATCCATGACCATGGAGGTGTCGAGGCTGACGTTCGGCAGGTCGCGGATGGAACCGATGGCGGCCTTCATCTCGCGCGGCAGGTAGCAGCGCCCGGCGTGGGCCAGCACGATCTGGGCGGCCGGATAATCCAGCGCCAGCCGGCGCACGCCCTGCTGGATTTCCGGGTCGGCCAGCCGGCCCGTGCGCGGGACATGAAGCAGCACGATCAGCTGCCGGTCCTGCGCGAGCTCCATCTCAACCGGGCCCAGCATGTCCTCGATCCGCTTGTCGCCGTAGTTGTCCCCGAACCAGTTGAGGAAAACCTTGAATCCGAAAAAGGGCTCCTGGGCGAGCGCTTCCTCGTACGTTTCGCGGAACAGGTTCAGCTCTCTTCCGCCGATGAGCAGCGGGAAGAGGCGGTTGTGGCGGCGGGCCGCCTGCCCGACGAATTGCGTGTCCTTGGCCCAGTCGACCACCGGAGTCGGGTAGCCGAAGCAGACGGCGTAGTAGGGGCGGTCCGGGAAAGAGCGCGAACCGTCGAGCAGCAGGTCCTCGGGCAGGTACTCTTCGCGCGAGACCATGTAGGTGCTGCCGGGAAGTCCTGTCTCCCAGGGCTTCACCGTCCAGTTGCGCGAGGACCAGGTATGGGCGTGGAAATCAAGGATGGAGGGCGGCAACACGGGCGCGATGGTCTGCTGGTAAAAGGGAAGATCGCGCGAGAGATAAAGCGGGTCTTCAATTCCTGACTTTTTCATCTGTCATTAAGGATATCGTAAACGGTCGTCCGATCCAAGTCGGTTTTTCGTGAAAAACAGTCCCGTAAAAACCGATTTCTATTGGATTTCCTATAAAACCAGCTTGTTTTGCAGGTGAATCAGGGCTAATCTGGGAACGTTTCTGTATAGGTTCTGGAACAACCACGGGAAGGAATAGTCTATGGCTAGCATTGATAATCTGAAGGCGGCGTTTGCGGGTGAAAGTCAGGCTAATCGGCGGTATCTGGCGTTTGCGCAGAAGGCCGACGCCGAGGGGTACAAGCAGATCGCGAAGCTGTTCCGCGCGGCCGCCGAGGCGGAAACGGTTCATGCACTCGCGCATTTCCGCGCCATGGGCGGCGTGAAGGATACGACGGCGAATCTCGAGGCCTCGGCCGAAGGGGAGCGCTACGAGTTCCAGGAAATGTATCCGCCTTTCCTGGCGGAGGCCCTGAAGGAAGGCCACAAGGCGGCAGCCGCTTCATTCAAGAACGCGCTTGCCGTGGAAGAGGTCCACAACACGCTGTACAAGGAGGCGCTGGGAACCATCAAGACCGGCAAGGATCTGGCGGCCACCGCCATCTTTGTTTGCAGCGTGTGCGGAAATACGGTGACGGGCGCGGCTCCCGATCGGTGTTCCGTTTGCCATGTGGAGAAGAGCAAGTTCATCGAGATCAAGTAAGCTTCCATACAGGCATAAAAAGGGGCGATCCACTGGATCGCCCCTTTTTATTGGCGTTCGGGTTGAATCTCGTTTGCCCCATTTGCGGAGCAATCCCTCATGTACAATTCAGCTGATTTCCGGTATGATATGTTTTATGAATCAGGGTAGGGGAAAGCAGGCGATCTATGGGGTGATTGGCATGGCGGTTGTGGCCGTCGTGCTCCTGCTTTTATGGAATCAGTCCCGTCCCGATTCCGATGCCGTGCCGCCGGTTGCGACGAAAACTCCGCCGGCCGTCTTATCAGTGGGCTCCAGTCAAGCGCAACTCCCCGCTTCCGGCGTGGTGGCGACAGCGGCTTCGTTCAGGGCCGATTTATCTTTCAATCCCGCCTTGTTGAAGCGCCTCCGCAGGCAGTGGAACGGCAGGGCTCCTGTGCCGGATCCGACTCTTCCCGAGACCAACCAGTTGTTAATGATGAATCGCGTGATTTCAACACGTGTGCCAGCCCGGGATTACTCGGGTCCGTTTACAGCCCGGGGAACCGCCCCGTTCCTGCTCCAGTTTCAGGATTCCGTCGAGGAGTCCTGGCAGGAGGCTGTGCATGCCGCGGGTGCGGCCATGATCAATTATATTCCGAAGAATGGATGGCTGGTGGAGATGACGCCCGCGGTTCGCCAGGCGGTGGCCGCGTTGCCCATGGTTCAGTGGGTGGGGGCCCTTGAGGCGGGCGATAAGATTCAACCTTTTCTTCATCAACTGGGGACGGCTTTCCCCGGAGATTTCCGGCGGTTTGACGTCGTGGTGTTATGCCTTCAAGCGGCGGATTTGCCGGTTGTTTCGCAATGGCTCAAGGCGAACGACATGCCGGTGCGGTCGGCGGAGGAGACGAGCGTGGGAGCCATCGTCAGGGCTCGCCTGACTCCGGGCCTGGTGAGCGCGCTCGCCCAGCTTCCCGAGGTCCAGTGGATTGAGGAAGAGGTGCCGCGCGAGCTGCATAACGACCAGGCCGTCATGGCGTCCCACATGAATGTGACCTCCGTTTGGAACTCCTATTTCCTGACCGGCAAGGGGCAGATCGTCGGGCATGCCGACACCGGGCTGGACATCGGGTCCACAAACGGCATCCATCCTGATTTTGCCGGCCGCGTCCTGGCGGCCTTCGCGCTGGGCCGCACGAATACCTGGAGCGACGTCGACTCGCACGGCACCCACACGGCCGGTTCCATTTTGGGGAGCGGGGCCATGAGCGGCGGGCAATACCGAGGCGTGGCCTGGGAAGCCCAGCTGGTCCATCAGTCGGTGGAGGATGCCGGCGGAACGTTTACCGGTATTCCGTACGACCTGTCGGCGTTGTTCCTTCCGACATTCATCCTGGGCGCCCGCGTGCATTCCGACAGCTGGGGCGCGCCCCTGTACGGGGCGTATGATGAGTACAACGCCCGGGCGGCGGATATGTTCATGTGGAACAACCCGTCGATGTTGCTTGTTTTTTCCGCGGGCAACGAGGGCTTTGATTCAAACGTGGTCAATGGCGTGGTGGAATTGGATTCGATGAGCTCGCCGGGAACGGCCAAGAATGTCCTGACCGTGGGAGCCATGGAGAATGACAGGCCCCCCGGCAGTTACGGGTATACCTGGCGCAAATGGGGTT
>CAXNFL010000219.1:0-3326 GCA_964201555.1 Kiritimatiellia bacterium | reverse complement strand
CGCCCTCGAGCGGTCGAGCTCGCAGTGTCCGGTCTGCCCCGGCTCCGGCCCGAGCTGGCTCCAGAATGCCTCAGCCTCCTTGTGCTCCGCATCCGGTACGCTACCGCCCCTGGCGACCGGCAGATAGTCCAGGCTGAAGAGTGGACGCCCGGCGAGCAAGTCGAAATCATCCACCGCGAAACGCATGGCGGCGAGGCGGTCACGGGTGCGCATCCCGCGGCGCACGCGGCGTGGCAGCCCCTCGCTGGCCTTCATTGAGCGGTATTGCGTGGTGAGCGCTTGGGCACCGGTGGCGGCGGGACCGCGATCCGCCTTCTCGTCGAGGATCCGGCGGCGGATCGCCGCCACCCGCGCTTCGGCACTTTGACTTGGAAAAAGGCTCATGAAATTGCTCCCGGCTCAGGTTTCTATTTTCACTGTTTGCGATTCTCGACTTGCGACTTGCACCCACACACTCACAAGTGCGCCGTGCGTTTGATGACTTCCTGTTGTAGTTGTTTGTCCAGGCGGTTGAAATACTCTGTGTAGCCTCCGATGCGGACGATTAGATTCTGATGCTGCTCGGGATGCAGCACGGCATCCTTGAGCGTTTCCGAATTTAAGGCGGTGATCTGCACCTGCATGCCGCCCATGTCAAAATAGGATTGCAGCAGCGCCCGAAGCTTGGCGCGCAGTTCGGCAGAGCCGAGCATGCCGGCGTTGACACGCAGGTTGAGGATCATGGTGCCGAGGCCGTGGGTTTGCGGCAGGACGGCGGTGCTCGAAAGCATTGAGGTGGGGCCGTCAAGATCAGTTCCCTGCATGGGGCCGCAACTGTCGGCGATGGGCTCGCCGCCTTGGCGTCCATCGGGGGTGGCGTCGATGTCGCGCCCCTGTCCGGCGTAGGTGACGAACATGATGGTCGAGGGGATCAGAAAGCCGTCGGCCCGCCAGCAGCGGCGAGAGGTGATCTCGGCAAAGGTGAAATCGACGATCTCCTTGGCCAGGGAGTCGACGGCGGGCGTGTTGTTGCCGAACTTGGGCAACCCCAGAAGCTGTTTGTACAGGTCCGGGGCCCCGGCGAAATCGGCGGCCAGGGCACCGAGAAGCTGATCGCGGCTGATGGAACAGCGGCCGTCCAGGACGGCGCGGATGGCCAGGAGCGAGTTGGCAGCGTTGGCGATGCCGGCGACGTTGATCACGCCGCCGTTGTAGCGGGTGCCGCCGGCGTTGTACTCCAAGGCGCGGTCGAGGCAGTCGTCAATGAATAAGGTCCGGATCAACTGCGGGCGGTAGGCGGCCTTGTATTCCTGGTTGATATTGGTCTCCCAGGTCATGATCTCGATTTGGCGGTGGATATCGGCCTTGAACGACGCCAGGAAGGCCTCAAAGCTGGCGGTGCCGGCCAGTTCCTCCTTAATGGTACCGTCGAGGATGCGCAGCAGGTTGATTCCCGCATCGATGCTGCCAACGTTGGATTTTCCCTCAATCATGAACTCCGTGCAGCCGCCGTAGGCGATGCCGGCAAGGTCGTCCCCGGCGATGCCGGCGTGCTTGACCGCGCCCTCGCGGTAGACGACGTCGTTGTAGAAGGCGGGATTGCTGTTGCCGCGTTGCAAGCTGTCGAAGGCCGCCTCCCACAGGGCGTCCGAGGTCGCCGGGGTGATCTTCAGTCCGCTGTTGGGGCGGCGGGTGTCTTGGGCGCGCAGACAGACGAGGGTGAACTCCTCGGGCACGCCTTCCCCGCCCAGGATCACATGCCAGCCGCCGTTGGCGTCGACGTTGGCGAAGAACGCGGCCAGCCAGGCTTCGGCCTGGGCCGGGGTGAGGACGCCGCCGGCCAGGTCGCGCCGGTAGAAGGGCGCCAAGTAACGGTCCAGCCCCCCGGTCGAGTCGCAGCCGTCGATGTAGAACATGAAATTGAGCAGGACGATGGCCTCGTAAAAGGTTTTGGGCGGGCGGGCGGCGACGGCCCGCAACGCCGCCTGCAACGGGCCGGCCTCGCAGGCGGCGGGAGCCTTGGCCAGAAACAGCATGACCGCCTCAAAAGCCTCGCTGCAGGCCAGATAAAAATCGCGCTGCTCATCAGTGGCGGCGGCCAGGCCGCGCTCGATGCGGCGCCCATACTCCGGCAGGCCGTCGGTCAAAAGCCGCTGATAGTTGAGAATCGAGTGAGTGTAGCCGCGGCCGCCGACGCAAAAGCGGGTCGACATCGGGTTGAGCCCCAGGTTCTCGAGGTCGCCTGCGAGCCCCATGGCCACTTCCCGCTCGCGCCCCTCCGGGGTCAGGTAGTCCAGGACGGGGAACTGCCGGGCGATCTTGTCGCGGAGAAGCTGGCTATTGACACCCAACCCGCTACTATACCCATGGCTGACGGCGGCGTCCCGCAGATTCCACAGGTTCAGCGGGCCAACCGGATAGAGTGCCGCCGCCGTCGCCACGGGCAGGGCCTCGACGCTCTCGGCGTAGCGCTTCAACCCGCGCGCCGTGCGCCGGAGCTGCGAGGCGTTGCGCAGTTCGTAGAACCCGGCGGCCATCGGTTCCTGAAGCCGGGCGAGCAGCCGCGATTCGAGTGGTGGCAGATCTAGCAGCATGGTGATAGCTCCCTGGTGTTGCGCTTAAGCCGTTTACGATTTGTGCTTGGTCCGGGCAATGATGTGCTCCTGAAGATCTGGGGGGACCAGTTTGAACTTCTGGGAGAAGCCGGCGACACGCACCGGGAGGTCCCCGAAGTGTTCCGGGTCCTTTTTGTGCCTGGCGGAGCTTTTCGACAGTGACGACGTTGAACTGGAGCTGGCCGATCTCCATCGCCAGGGCCGCACGCATGAGCGTGGTCAAGCGTTCGACACCCGTCTCCCCCTCGACCACGGCCGGATCGAGCTCGATGATCGCCGCCGATGCCCCTGCTGCCCGGTCGTGGGGCAGGCACGCGAGCGACTTGAGCATGGCGGTGGCGCCGCGCTCGTCGCGCCCCTGCTGCGCCGACAGCGAATAGGCAATCGGTTCTCCGGCCTTGCGTCCGTCCGGGGTGGCGCCCAGGCATCTCCCGAAATCCAGGTTGCAGAGGAAGGAGAAGAGGTGGACGAAGTACCGGCCACCGAGCGGGCTGCGCAGGGTGTCCATCAGGTCGATGAAATGGTCGTCGACGCGTTTCGCGAGCAGGTCCACTTCCTCGGTGTCGTTGCCGTATTTCGGCGCGTCCCGCAGCAGTCTCTGCCGCAGCTCTTCCTTGCCGGCAAAATCGGTTCGCAAGGCGTCGAGCAGCTCAGCGGTGCCGAGTTGCTTCTCGTCGTAGACCAGCTTCTTGACCGCCATCAGGGAATCGGCGGTGTTGGCCGTGCCGAGCA
>CAXNFL010000218.1:0-3363 GCA_964201555.1 Kiritimatiellia bacterium | reverse complement strand
AGGTCGTGCACATCGACCTTCCGGAGGTGGTGCGCGGCCGTTTCGGGCGTGACCTGCGTCAGGCTGAAGCCCTGGGTCTGCTGGAAACGGCTGACCAGGAGATCGGAGTGGGCGTCGCTCATGGCGCCGGCATACAGCATGGGGGATTCCGGCTGGTGAACCAGCGGGATGGCCTTGAGCTGGGGCGGCATGGCGGGAAGCAGCCGCTCGGTGACAGCCTGGCGGATTTCGGCCCGTTTCCGGCGATTGACAAAGGTCTGGCCGTCCGACGAGGCGGCGGCGATCTCCTCCATGCGGCATTCCGCCTGGAGCAGGGAAGTCGGGATCTTGCGCTGGCCCAGGCGCAGGGTGATGCGCAGGTAGCCGGCGTAGGAAATGGCGTCCGCGGTGACGTTCCGATCCAGCAAGTGGCGCCCGGTAACCCAGCCTGCGCTTATTTCGGCCTGGATGGCTTCCAGACCGCCAGCCGCATGGGCGGCAAACCGTTTGACGAAATCATCGGGCAAAGGGCGGGGCAGGTAGTACAGGCGGAACCCCACCGTTCCGCTTTCAAATCCCATATAACCTCTGAGTCTCTATCTTCATTCGCCTTCATTTTGCCTGTTAATCAGGTCAAAGGAAAGTCTTTTAATTGGGCGGTTCCTGTCAGCTCACTCGCTGACACGGATATTCCTGACAAAAGCGTTTGTTTTCAGCCCCAGGGCGGCCGCGTCCGCCGCCGGGGGCTTGCCGGCGAGGCGGATGTTGCGCAGCAGGACGTCCTCCACCGGGTGGGCGGCATCAAAGCCGTTGATCTCGACCGGCGGAATCACGGGCCCGTGGATGGTTACATTCTCCACCCGGATGCCCCGGATCAGCCCCGCTTCCGCATCATGGCCCCAGATATCCTTCACTATGCCCATCCACAGCAAAACGGGGGCCTTCGTGAGGGCATTGTGGGAGCCGCCCAGGCTCAGGGCGTTGAAGTCGCCGATCTCGATGTTCTCGAAGGCCACATCCGAGATGAGCGCGCCGTCGCAGACCCGGACGCCCAGGCACCAGTGGCGGGCGTAGACGATGGCGCAGTCGCGGAAGCGGATGCGGCTGATCGGGGAGCGGGTTTCGTAGGTGATGCCCAGCCCGAAGCCCCAGTCGGCCCAGATCGTGCAGTCGTCAACGGTGATGTCCTCCGCCGGCCGGCCGGGGAGCAGGGTTTTGACGACGATGCTGTCGTCGTGGTTGCGCACGAAGCAGCCCCGGACCGCGACCCGGCTGGAGTTGCAGCTGTTGATGCCGTCGCTGTTCAGGCGGCCGCTGATGATCCGCAGGTCGTCCACGCGCACGTCCTCGGACTCGCTGATCGAGACATTCCAGTTGGGCGTGTCCCGGAGGGTGATCCCTTCCAGCCGGATGTCCTTTGATTTCGTGACCCGGATCAGGTTGCGCGCCGGATGGGGCATGAGGCTGCCGTCCAGGATGCCCCGGCCGCGGATGGAGGCCTTTTGGACGCCGGCAAAGCCCACGGACGCGCCGCTGTAGAAGGTCACCTGCCATTTTTCGCTGAACACGCCCTTGTCGGCCGGGTCGAGCGCTGCCTTGACCACCGCGCCACCGGCGAGGTAGACGGTCTGCCCGTCTTTCACCTTCAACTCGTTGACGATGTGCGTGCCGGGGCCGAAGTAGAGGCAATTCGGGTCGTCCGGCCGCGGGACGTCGGTTTCGGGGGCCCCGATGAACAGGTGGAGCGGCTGCGCGTCGGAGCCGTCCAGCAGGAGGGTGAGGTGACGGGGCGTGGAAACGGTGAAGGTGATGGTCCCCTTGTCGATGACGGTCTGCACGCCGGCCTTGGCGGGCCAGAGGGTGGCGGTGCGGAAGGGGCGGGCGGGGCGCACCGTGAGGGTGGCCGGGGCCGCGAGGTCGAAGATGGCGAACGAGGCGCGTTCCCCGACGGGATCGGGCTCATGCGACCAGAGTCCCGGTTTTTGCAGGAGCTTTGCCCGCACGCGGGCCTGGTAGACGAAGACGGGCCGGCCCGCGGCCTCGAGCGTGAAATCCGGAGAGGGGATTTCCTCGGCGGGGGCCGGCCAGAGGATGACGGGCGGAGGGGGTGTTTCCAGATTCATGACGTATTCTTGAATAATCCTGGTTTGAATGCTAGTTTTTCCTTCCAGCCAAGGAGATGCGTATGTCAAAGGGTTCGGATCGGATTTCCCCTTATCAGGATGCCTATCTGCGGGCGCTCGTCGAGGACGTGATCCCCTTCTGGATGCGCCACTCGCCGGACCGGGAACAGGGCGGGTTCCTGACCTGCCTGGACCGGGACGGTTCCGTGTACGACACGGAAAAGTTCATGTGGCTCCAGTGGCGCGTGGTCTGGATGCTCAGCGACCTGTACGTCAAGCTGGACCGGAATCCGGAATGGCTGGCGCTGGCTGAAAACGGGTACGAGTTCCTGATGCGCAACGGGCGCGATGAGCAGGGCCGGTATTATTTTGCCCTGAACCGCGAGGGCCGGCCGACCATGGCGCCCTATTCCGTGTTCTCGGAGTGTTTCGCGGTCATGGGGTGCGCCGCGCTCTACCGGGCCAACGGGAATCCCGCGGCGAAGGCCGAGGCGCTGCGAGCCTACGCGGCCTACCTGGCGCGCGAGGACCGGCCCAAGGGGGAGTGGACCAAGGAGCTCCCGGGGCGCAAGCCGATGCGGTCGCTGGGCTTTTACATGATGAAGGTCAACCTGCAGATGGTGCTGCGGGAGTGCCTGGGCGACACCTCCCATGACGCCGACCTGGCGAAGACGGTGGATTTCGTGCTTCAGGCGTTCTGGAATCCCGAGCGGCGCGTGCTGTTTGAAAACGTGGGGCTGGACGGGCGGTTCGATCTTGAATCCATGGCGGGGCGGCATTTGAATCCCGGGCACGCGCTGGAGGCCATGTGGTTCATCCTGCATGCGGCCAAGGTGCGCAAGCGGCCGGACTGGATTCCGCGCGCGGCGCAGATCATCCAGGCGGAGCTGGAGTTCGGCTGGGACCGCGAGCACGGCGGTATCTATTATTTCATGGACGTGCTGGGCAAGCCGCACGTTGAGCTGCAGTGGAACATGAAGCTCTGGTGGGTGCACAACGAGGCCCTGATTGCGGCGGCGCTGGCCTACCGGCTGACCGGGCAGGGGGCGTTTGCCGATTGGTTCGACAAGCTGCATGAATGGACCTGGGCGCATTATCCGGATCCGCAATACGGCGAATGGATCGGCTACCTGGACCGCACCGGCGCGCCCACGCACTACATGAAAGGCGGCAAGTGGAAGGGATTCTTCCATCTTCCCCGCATGCTCCTGGTGCTGGGGCAATTGGAAAAATGACACCTGGAGCCGGCGGCCCTGCCCCG
>CAXNFL010000217.1:0-3413 GCA_964201555.1 Kiritimatiellia bacterium | reverse complement strand
CGGCAAGCGTGACAAACGTCATCTCCCACCACATTCCGTGCCAGAGGCGCAGGCGTGCATTGCTGATCATGATACCCCAGGAAGGCTCGCTTTGCACGCCAATTCCCAGGAAGCTCATGAACACCTCGGTTCCGATGGCCGAGGGGAAGCGGAGGGAAAAGGTGATGATGACAATGTGAAACACATTGGGCAGGATGTGCCGGAACATGATGCGGACCGGGCCGATGCCGAGCGTGCGGGCGGCCAGCACATAGGGCCGCTCCTTGTGCTTGATCACCTCGGCGCGAATCAGCCGGCAGAGGCTGGTCCACGTCATGAGCCCAATGCCCAGGTAAACGCCCTTCAACCCCTTGCCCACGACCATGGAAATGGCCAGGATGAACAGCAGTCCCGGCATGGAGGCCACCGTCGAATAGAGCCAGACAATGAAGTCATCCGTCTTTC
This sequence comes from Kiritimatiellia bacterium, assembly GCA_964201555.1. Classification (GTDB taxonomy): domain Bacteria; phylum Verrucomicrobiota; class Kiritimatiellia; order CAIKKV01; family CAIKKV01; genus CAIKKV01. The sequence goes on along the minus strand of CAXNFL010000217.1, from coordinate 2,969 downwards.
CGCCGATATACCCCGCCAGGCAACCGAGCAAGACGCCGATCGGGATCGCAATCAGGGAGGTGATGACGCCCACCTGGAAGGCGATGCGGGCGCCCTGAACCAGGCGCTGAAGCACATCGCGGCCCAGATTATCGGTCCCCAGCGGGTGCGCATGAAAACCCGGCGTCTGATACGCGGCGTCCATGTCGATCCGCTGGTAGGCGGGCACCGTGTCGCGGTTGACGTTTTGCCAGTAGACGGCCTCGCCGTAAAAGGCGGCGCCCACATAGACGGCCAGGATCCACAGGCAGATCCGGATGCCTCGGCGCTCCTTCAGGCGCTGCCAGGCCTCGCTCCAGAGCGAGCGGCCGGCCCCGGGGTCTTGGGCTAAACCGCTCATTCGAACCTCACGCGGGGATCGACGAGCGCGTAGCACAGATCGCTCGCCAGGTTCGCCAGGATATAAAGAACCGTGCCGATCACCACCACGGCGCGAACCACGTCAACATCCAGCGAGTTCAACGCGTTCACGCTCAGGTAGCCGAGGCCGGGAATGCCGAAAAAGCTCTCCAGGAGAAGGCTGCCCGTATACAGGAAAGGGATCGCCATCACCACGTTCGTCACGATCGGAATCATCGCGTTTTTCAGCACATGGGAGAACAGCACCGTTCGGAGGCCGAGCCCCTTGGCGAAAGCCGTGCGCACATAATCCCGGTACATCTCGTCCAGCATGACCGTCCGGTAAAACCGGAGGCTCCCTCCCAGCCCGCTGAAGGTCCCGATGATCCAGGGCAGCACCAGGTAGCGCCAGGACTCGAACCCCCACATCGGAAACCATTTCAGCTTGTACGCCAGCACGTACTGCCCGGCCACAATCCAGACCAGGTAATTGACGCTCATCAGGACCACCGAAACCACGACAAAAAACCGATCGATCGATGTGTTTCTAAAATAGGCACAAACGAGCGCCAGCACCACGGCCAGGATCAGCTCGACCACAAAGATCGGGATCACCAGCACGAGCGAGGGGCCGATCCCCTCCCTCAACATCTCCAGCACCGGCTGTCCGGTTGCGATCGAAGTGCCGAAATCGAGCCGAGCCAGGCGGTTCAGGAAAAAGGCGAATTGCGAATCGAAGGGATTAGGCATGCGCCGCTCCAGCGTCAGGCGCCGGAGTTCGACGGTCCCTCCCTTCGGATGGATCACCAACCGCCCGGAACCGCCCCCGGAGCCCGTCTGGAAGCCGAGGGTCCGGAGCCCCGCCGCCACCATGCTGAATTGCTGGGTGACCGATCCGCTATCGCCGACCCATTCCCCTATCGCGCCGGAAGACCCGGAACAGTCTACCTTCCATCGATACCGCGTATTCGGCCGGAGGGGAAATAGAATAGGGACCTCGACAGGGTCGCTGCCCGTCACGCGCATCACGGAAACACCCGCCGGATCGTTCGTCGGCGCGACGCCGGGCAGATGACGCCAGGCGGGGGGAAAGGGAGCCGTTCGGTCGCTGGCATAGGCGCGCGTTCGGGTCCAGAAGCCCAGGAACAGGGGCTTGTTGAAGCCGCGCGCCTCGTCGAAATCCTCCAGCATCCGGGGGGAGACATTCTTCCCCAGCGTCAACGCGGCGGGGCTGCCGCCCACGACATTGAACAGGATGAACGTGATCACGATCACCCCGAACAGCGTCGGGACCAGCTGCATCAACCGTCTTAGCGCGTACCGCCCCATCCGTTCTCCTTACTGATACCGTTTCCGCCAGGCCGCCCGGGAAACCGGGTCCAGGTCGTAGTACTTAAGCATGCCGTAGGGATAATCGTGCGGCTTGAAATTTTTCATCCATCCGTGCTGCAGCCCGAAGCTGAGGGGATAGGACAGGCACAGCCACGGCGCATCCTCGATGGCGATGCCGGCCATTTTCTCGTAAAGGGCGGTGCGTTCCGGAGAGTCGGCCATGACCCTCACGCGCTCGTACAGTTTGTCGAACTCGGGATTCGAGTAATTGCTGTGGTTGGGCCCCGGCGAACTGTTGGGCCCGTAGAATAGCTGAAGGAAATTCTCGGCATCCGGATAATCCGACACCCACCCCATCCGGTACATCTGGCATTGCCGGCGGTCCAATTTATCCAGGAAGGTCGGCCAGTTGTTGTAACTCGACTCGATCTTCACCCCGATCCGGTCCATAAATGAAGCAAACAATTCGACCGAGGCCCGGGCATCCGGATCGTTGGCCGAGCCTTGCTCCAACGTCAAGGTGAGCCTCCGCCCGGTGGCGGGATCGATCCCCCCCGGATAGCCGGCCTCCGCAACCAGCCGTTTGGCCTTTTCCAGATTATAGGCATAGGGATTGGGATCCGCCGCCGTGCGGGCGCCGGCGATGCCGGGCGGAATCGGACCGTTGGCGGGCAGCATGCGCATGTTGTAATACCGGGCCCAGGCTTCGGCATCAAAGGCGCAGCACAGCGCCTGCCGGAGCTTCTTATTGGGCCCCACCACCGGATCGTCCATGTTGAACCCCATGTAAAACGTGGTCATGCTGGGCGATGTCCGCAATTGTATGCCCTTCTCTTTCAATTCAGGAGTCAGGCTCCGGTCCGCCCCGATAACGGCAGCCCAGTTGTCGCGAGAAACGCCCGACTGTTCCACCTGCCCGGTCAGGAACATGAGCCACTGGGTCGAGGCGTCGCCAATCACGTACTGCACAATCCGGTCAATGAACGGTATCGGCCGGCCGGCCGGGGCCAGCAAGCCATTCGTCGCATCGTCGGGTTCCCCTTCGGAGGGATAGCGCTCCACGCGGCCGGTTTCCGCCCACTTGGGATTGCGGACAAACTCGATGCGATAGTTGCGGATCCAGCTGGAAAGTATATAGGGACCGGTCCCGACCGGATGACTGTGAAACCACCCCCGGCCTCCGCGGCCATCGTAATACTCCACGGCCTCGCGCGGAACGGCGAAGGCGTAATGCATGGCCAGGATCCAGACGAACTGGG
>CAXNFL010000216.1:0-3427 GCA_964201555.1 Kiritimatiellia bacterium | reverse complement strand
CGAAATCCCCTTCGGCGCGGACGAGCTCCCGCCTTTCCACCTGGTGCACGGTTCCAAGGGCTGGGTCTTCAGCGGGGGCGGCTTCTGGCCCCTCGAAACCCTCCTGCCCGAGCCGCTCCACGATCTCTACGCCGGAACGGTCCGCATTCCCCGCTCCGCCGTGCCGCGCTTCTTCGAAATCGAAATGCCCTCCCTGAGCAAGCTGATCCGGGTGGACACCGAAGTCACCACCGACTGGTTCACCATCGAGCCGGCGGCGCCCCGCTTCCGCCTCGTCGTCCGCGGCAGTCCCGGCTCCCTCTCGGCCACGCTCTATGCCGAGTATGACGGCAAGAGCCTCGTGGCGGGAAAGGTGGCGGATCCCAACGCCCGCTTCTGCCTGCCCGACCCCGCCGACCCGCTGCGCTACTGCGTGCGCAGCCCGAACAGCGAGCGGCGCGCGCTCGACAACCTCCGCCACTTCGGCTTCAGCGGCGAATGCGGCGACGCGCTCAGCCACATCGTGGGCGAACGGGAAGTGCTCAACTTCATCGGCAGCAAGCTGCCCACCCTCCGCCGCGCCGGCTGGAAGGTCGAGCTCGAGGGCCGCGTGGCCCCCTACCACGAAACCCTCCAGTCCGTCACGCCGGTCATCCGGGTCACCGACTCCCCGGGCCACGACTGGTTCGAGATCGGCTTCGATTACGAATACGGCGGCAAGGCCCTGCCCATGGCCGATGTCCAGCGCGCCATCCTCAAGGGCGAATCCTTCATCCAGCGCGATGGCAAGACCGTGCTGATCGACATCGACGCCATCGAGTCGATGACCCGCGTCTTCCATGACTGCGCCAGCACCGAGGGCTCCAAGCCCGGCACCTTCCGCCTGCCCCGCCTCTACTCGGCCTACGTCAAATCCTCCATCGACGCCCTGGACGGGGTGGACGTGGAAATGCCGGCCGAGTGGCGCGATGCCGCCGCCGAGCAGGCGGGCAAGGTCAGCATCGAGCCGGTCGAAGTGCCGGCTCTCCGGGCGGTCCTGCGGCCCTACCAGAAGGACGGCATCGCCTGGCTCCGCTTCCTGGAGAACAACGGCTTCTGCGGCATCCTGGCCGACGAGATGGGGCTGGGCAAAACGATCCAGACCCTGGCCTGGCTCACCCTGGCGCGCCGCCATCCGGCGTACCAGGGAAAGCCGGCCCTCATCATCTGCCCCACCAGCCTGGTGGAGAACTGGGCCGAGGAGGTGGCGAAGTTCACGCCGTCCCTGCGCGTGCTTTGCCTGACGGGCAACGACCGCCATACCCTGTGGTGCAAAATCGCCGAGTCGGACGTGGTGGTCACCTCCTACGCCCTGATGCGGCGCGATGTGGACCAGTACCTGAACTTCGACTTCTCGGTCATGGTCCTGGACGAGGCCCAGCACATCAAGAACCGGTCCACGCAGAACGCCATCACCGCCAAGCGGCTGCGGGCCGGCCAGCGGCTGGTGCTCACGGGAACGCCCATCGAGAACAGCGTCTCCGATCTCTGGTCCATCCTCGACTTCCTCATGCCCGGCTACCTCGGCACCCACGAATCCTTCCGCCATCACTACGAGCAGCCGATCGCCGCCGGAGGCTTCGAGGGGGAAGAGGCCCAGGTGCGGTTGCGGCGCAAGCTGGGGCCCTTCCTGCTCCGCCGCCTGAAAGCCGATGTGGCCAAGGACCTGCCGCCCAAGATCGAGCGCATCGCCGTCTGCTCCCTCGGCCCGGAGCAGAAGCAGGTCTACCGCGCCCTGGTGGAGTCGTCCCGCCGCAAGCTCGAGGACATGGTGGCCACCCAGGGCTTCAAGCGGTGCACCATCGAAATCCTCAAGACCCTCCTGCAGCTCCGCCAGGCCTGCTGCCACCTGGACCTGCTCAAGATGCCCGGCCTGCCCGCGGGCCAGCCCTCGGCGAAGATGGATCTTTTCTTCGAGCTGCTCGACGAGGCGCTCGACGGCGGCCACCGCCTTCTCGTGTTCAGCCAGTTCGTCTCCATGCTCACCATCCTGCGGCAGGAGCTCGACTCGCGGAAAATCGCCTACTGCTACCTGGACGGCTCCACCAAGGAGCGCCAGAAGATCGTGCACCAGTTCAACTCGGACCGCCAGATTCCCATCTTCCTCATCAGCCTCAAGGCCGGCGGGACGGGGCTCAACCTCACCGGGGCGGATATGGTCATCCACTACGACCCCTGGTGGAACCCGGCCGTGGAGCAGCAGGCCACCGACCGCGCCTACCGCATCGGCCAGAAGCGCACCGTCTACGGCATCAAGCTGCTGACGCGCGGCACCATCGAGGAAAAGGTGCTGGAGATGCAGAAGCGCAAGCAGGCGGTCATCGACGCCACCCTGTCCACCGATGAAACCATCCTCCAGGCCCTGACCTGGGAGGAAGTGAAGGATCTTCTGACCCTGGAGGCCTGACCATGAAAACGGCCCTCGTCACCGGAGCCGGCCAGGGCATTGGCCGCGTCATTTCCGCGCAGCTCGCCGGGCACGGCTATGCCGTCCTCCTGGCCGAACTCGATCCCGAAGCCGGCCGCGAAGCCGAAGCCGAGCTGACGGCTGCCGGCGGCACCGTGCGCTTTCTTGAAACCGACGCCGGCGACGAGGACTCCCTCCGGCGCGCCGTCGAAGCGGCGGTCGGCTGGCACGGCGGGCTCGACCTGCTGGTGAACAATGCCGGCATCGGATGCGGCAAGCCGGTCACCGACCTGACGCTGGCCGAATGGAATCGCGTGCTCGCGGTCAACCTGACCGGCGCCTTCCTGGCGGCCAAATATGCGGCCCCGGCCCTCAAAGCCGCCCGCGGCGCCATCATCAGCATCGCCTCCACCCGTGCGCTCATGTCGGAGCGGGACACCGAGGCGTACTCGGCCTCCAAGGGCGGCCTGGTAGCGCTCACCCACGCCCTGGCGGTCAGCCTGGGCCCGGAGGTGCGGGTCAACTGCATCAGCCCCGGCTGGATCGACGTCACGCCCTGGCGGAAAAAATCGCAGAGGCAGGCGGCGCAGCTGTCGCCCGCCGATCACGCCCAGCATCCCGCCGGACGCGTGGGGACGCCGGACGACATCTCGCGCATGGTCCTCTTCCTGGCCGATCCCGCGAACGGCTTTATCACCGGCCAGAACCTGGTGATCGATGGCGGCATGACCAAGAAAATGATCTACGTTTGAACGAAAGATTCCCATCCTTCTCCGACGGGGTGAGAGCGATCACACGAAGACGCGAAGCCACGGAGAACGCTTAGCCTTGAAGGCCCTGTAGCTGAAGAAATGCGAAGCGTGATCGGATGGGATCACGGGGCTTTCGCCCCGTGATCCTTCCACACCACCGGACGTGCGGTTTTCCGCATCCGGCGGTTGAACAGGCGGAGGTCATGTTCGCGCCTCCACGAAGTCCCACGGTATAATGAACCCATAGCGG
>CAXNFL010000215.1:0-3428 GCA_964201555.1 Kiritimatiellia bacterium | reverse complement strand
TTGCCCTCCACCCGCGAGTCGATGCGCGTGGCGCTGCCGGTCGTGAGCTGGCCGTACATGCCGGCCGCGCTGATGCCGATGCCCTGCTGGCCGCGCGACATGCGCAGGCGGTGGAACTTGGAGCCGTAGAGCAGCTTGGCGAAAATCCGCGGGATCTGGTTGCGCACGATGCCGGGCCCGTTGTCCGTGATGGCAACCCGGAACCGGGTTTCCGCCAGCTCGGTGATCTCCACCGCCACCTCGGGCAGGATGCCGGCCTCCTCGCAGGCGTCCAGGGCGTTGTCCACCGCCTCCTTGACCGTGGTCAGGAGGGCGCGGCGGGGGTTGTCGAAGCCCAGCAGGTGACGATTCTTCAGGAAGAATTCGGAGACGGAGATGTCTCGCTGCCGGGCGGCCATGGTGGTCGCCGTTTCGACGGAAGGGGCTCTTTTTTTCATGGGCGGAAGAGGGTCAGGAGGGCTGGCTGAGTTCCCGGCTGCGGCGGGCGGCCGCCGCCACCATGGAGCGGACCACGGTGCTGAAATCGGAATTGTCCAGGACGGCCAATCCCTCGGCCGTGGTCCCCTTGGCGGAGGTGACATTCTTGATGAGCTGTTCGGCCGTCAGGTCTGTGTTGCGCAGCAGCAGGGCTGTCCCGTACATGGTTTGCGCGGCCAGGATGGAGGCGTCGTCTTCCGACAATCCTTCCGCCCGGGCGGCCTCGACCATGTGAAGCAGGAAGCGCGCGAAGAACGCCGGGCCCGACCCGCTCAGGGCGGTGACGGCGTCAAACTGCGATTCCGGCAACGGGTGCGTGACGCCGCAGGCGCCCAGCAGGGCCTGGGCGGTTTCACGGTCCTCGTCGGTCGCCTTGGCACCGAGGGTGAAGACGTTCATGCCTTCACCCGCCAGGCAGCAGACGTTGGGCATCACCCGGATCACGCGCGCCTGGGGAATCAGCGCCTCGATGCCGGCCAGCCGCTTGCCCGCCGCAATGGAGAGGACGAGGTGCCGGTCGGTGACGGTCTCCGCCAGCTCGCTCAGGACTTCGTCGAGCTGCTGCGGCTTGACGCAGAGGAAGAGCGTGTCCGCCCACTCCGCGGCCGCCCGGTTGGATTCGGCGATGCCGATGCGGAGCCGCTTGGCCAGGGCGGCCGGCCGGGTGGCGTCGGCGTCGCTGGCCATGACGTCCATGGGCAGGAGCACCTGCGCGCGCAGCAGCGACTCGATGATGGCCTCCGCCATTTTTCCCGCGCCGATGAAAGCCACGTTCATGGGTTAGGCTCCCCGTCCGGATTCCTTGGCCAGGGCGTTGCCGATGACGTCGCGCTGGATCTGGTTGGTGCCTTCGTAAATCTGGGTGATCTTGGCGTCGCGCATCATCTTCTCGACGGGGTATTCCCGCATGTAGCCGTAGCCGCCGAGGACCTGGACCGCGTCGGTCGTCACCCTCATGGCGGTATCGGAGGCGAAGAGCTTGCACATGGCCGAGATCTTGCTGATGTCCTTGGCGCCGCTGTCGATCGTGCGGGCGGCCGCATACACAAGCGCGCGGGCGGCTTCGGTCTGCGTGGCCATGTCGGCCAGCATGAAGGAGACGCCCTGGAAGGAGCCGATCGGCTTGCCGAACTGCCTGCGCTGCTGGCTGTAGGCTACCGCGCAGTCGAGCGCCCCGGCCGCGATGCCGAGGGCCTGTGCGGCCACGCCCGGGCGGGACTGGTCCAGCGTCTTCATGGCGACGATGAAGCCCATGCCCTCGCGCGCCAGGATCTGGGACTGGTGGACGCGGCAGTCCTGGAAGATCAGCTCGCGGGTGGCCGAGGCCCGGATGCCCATCTTGTTTTCCTTCTTGCCGAAGGTGAAGCCGGGCGTACCCTTGTCCACGATGAAGGCCGTGGCGCCGCGGGGCCCCTTGTCCTTGTTGGTCATCGCGATGACGGTGTAGACGTCGGCCTCGCCGCCGTTCGTGATCCACTGCTTCGTGCCGTTGAGGATGAAGAACTCGCCGTCCTTCTTGGCGGTCGTCTTCATGGCGGCGGCATCGCTGCCGGCTTCGGGCTCGGTCAGGGCGAACGCCGCGATCGTGCCGCCCGCGATGCGGGTCAGGTATTTCTTTTTCTGCTCGTCGGTTCCGAACAGGATGATGGGGAAGGTGCCCAGCGCGGTGGCGGCCAGGCCCAGGGAGATGCCGCTGCAGGTCTTCGAGAGCGTTTCCACGGCGATGACCAGGTCCATCACGCCGCCGCCCATGCCGCCGAACTTCTCTTCGATGAAGAGGCCGAAGAGGCCGGTGTCGGCGAAGATCTTCATGGCTTCGTGCGGGAACTCCCCGGTTTCGTCGAAGTGCTCGCGGACCGGTTTGAGCTTTTCCTCGCCGATCTGGGCGCAGATGTCCCGGATGTTCGACTGCAGTTCAGTCAGTTGGTAATCCATGGCCTTCTCCGTTTTAAAGATGTCCCCTGGGCGTAAAGGTTAAAATGTACGGATCGCCCGCCATTGGGGCAAGGAAAAACGAGGCCCGCCCGCATGATTAAAGATCCGCAAACCCGAGCCGGCTGATCATCTTTTCCGGCCGGTTTTCGCCCTCGACCCAGGCGAGAATGGCGCCGGCGCCGGAGAGGGCATAGGCGTTGCCGGGCCACCAGGTTTCCCCGTCGAATCCGACGGGGTTGGCCGACAGGCGGGGGATCCCGGCGGCCAGGGGGTTTTGGGCGGCTTTTTCCACGACGGTGCGGCAGTTCGAGAGGAAGTTCCGCACCGGGGGGTCCTGATCGCGCCCGGCCTGCCAGACCTCCTCTTCCTTCATTCGGCCGGCGGAGGGATGCAGGATCAGGTCCGGCTTGCAACGCAGGACCTCGTCCATGATGACCCCGGGGCCGAACTCGGAGCAGATGGCGATGATGACCGTGCGTCCGTCCACCGTGAAGGGCGCCCGAGCCGGGTCGGGCCAGGCTTTCAGGTGCTTCGGTTCGCCGCTGGCCCGGAACGCCTTGTGCTGGAAGCGAACGGCGCCGTCGGGAAGCAGGATCGCGTGAGCCACCGTGAAGCCGCCGTCGACGCGGGTGGTGAAGCCGGCGCAGAGGGTGATTCCCGTTTGGCGGGCGATCCGGGATAGCGGGGCGAACGCCCCGGGCTCCGCCGGCAGGGCGGCTTGGCGCGCGGGATCGGTCAAGGCGTTGCCGGTGAGGCAGCCTTCCGGCAGGAGCAGCAGGCGCGCGCCCGCCGCCGCCGCGTCGCGGGCAAGCCGGCAGGCTTCGGCCATGTTGTCTTCGGGCTTGTCGAGAGGCCCGACTTGCATTTGTCCGATTGCCGTTTTCATGCCGCGCCTTCCGGAAGGGTGTAATCCACCATAACCCGGCGACCCTCCTCGCGGACGGATTGCTCGGCGGCCAGGCAGACCTGGTGGCTTTTCCAGGCGTCAAGCGTCTCGATGACGGGCGGCCGCTTTT
>CAXNFL010000214.1:0-3432 GCA_964201555.1 Kiritimatiellia bacterium | reverse complement strand
CTCCTCGTACTTGGAGCGGAGCCCCTTCAGGATATGCACCGTATCCTCGACGCTGGGCTCTTCGACCTTGACGGTCTGGAACCGGCGCTCGAGGGCCGCATCCTTTTCGATGTACTTGCGGTACTCGTCCAGGGTCGTGGCGCCCACGCACTGGAGCTCGCCGCGGGCCAGGGCCGGCTTGATGATGTTGGAGGCGTCCATGGCCCCTTCGGCCGAGCCGGCGCCCACGATCGTGTGCAGCTCGTCGACAAAGAGGATCACATTGCCGGCCTTCTTGATCTCATCCATGACGGCTTTGATCCGCTCCTCGAACTGGCCGCGGTACTTGGTGCCCGCGATCATCAGGGCCAGGTCGAGCGTGATCACCTTCTTGCGCCGCATGCCTTCGGGCACATTGCCCTCCAGGATGGCCTGCGCCAGGCCTTCCACGATGGCCGTCTTGCCCACGCCCGCCTCGCCGATCAGGACGGGATTGTTCTTGGTGCGGCGGCAGAGGATCTGGATCACGCGCTCCAGCTCATTTTCCCGGCCGATGACCGGGTCCAGCTTCTTCTGGCGCGCCATTTCAGTCAGATCGCGTCCGAAATTGTTCAGGGCCGGCGTCTTGGACTTCCCCTTGGCGGCGGGCCCTTCCGCGGGAGCCGGCTCCGGCATGTCGCCCTTGGGTTCGCGGGTCTCTTCCTCGGCTTCCTCCTCGGACTCTTCGCCCGACTCGGCGGATTCCCCGGCGTTCATCGGATCCAGCACCCGCATCACTTCAGCCCGGACGGATTCGATGTCCACGCCCAGCGTCCTCAGCACCTGGGCCGCCACCCCCTCCTCTTCGCGCAGAAGGCCCAGCAGCAGGTGTTCGGTCCCGATGTAATTGTGATGCAGCTCCCGCGCCTCGGTCGCGGCAAACTGAAGCACACGCTTGGCGCGCGGGGTGAAGGGAATCGGCCCCACGGCCTTGCTCTCTCCGCCCTGGCCCACCACCTTCTCCACCTCGAGCCGGACGCGGTCAATCGAGAGGCTCATCCGCTTCAGCACATCCACGGCCACGCCTTCCCCGAGGGCAATCAATCCAAGCAGCAAATGCTCGGTGCCCACGTAGGAGTGGTTGAATTTCTCGGCTTCCTGGCGGGCCATCTGGATGACCTGCCGGGCGCGCGGTGTATATTCATTGAAATTATTCATGCCGATCCTTTGTTCGAATCGCTTGCATTATCGCGTAAAAACGGGCTTACGTCAAATCCATTCGACGGCGGAAAGCCGCTCGCGCAACAGTCCGGCCCGAGCCTCATCACGCTCTTCGGGCGGCAAATCCAGGCCCGCCTGCCGCTGGAGATGGGCCGGCTGAACCCATAAAAACAATTCGTCCAACTCTTTCCATTCCAGGGACTTAAGCAATCCGATCGCCAATCCGAGCCGGACGCCGGACAGCAGGTCCAGCGCTTCTTCGGCGCTGATCAGCCGGGCGTGGGTCAGGAGGGCCACGGCACGCAGGACGCGGTCTTTCAACAAACTCGGACGAGTTTCGGCCAAACGCTGCCGGGCGCGCGTTTCATGGAGGATGATTTCGCCCACCGTTTCCGTCAGCCGCGCGATGATATCCGGCTCGCGTTCGCCCAGGGTGATCTGGTTCGAAATCTGATACATGCAGCCGGAAGCATCCGTGCCCTCCCCCAGCAAGCCACGCACGGCCATGCCCAGCTTGCCAAGCCCCTTCACGACCCGCTCCGCGTCGCCCGTCAGGCGAAGCCCCGGCAGATGAAGCATGACGCTGGCGCGCAAGCCGGTTCCGACGTTGCTCGGGCAGGCCGTCAGGTAGCCCAGCCGGGGCGAGACCGCCAGGGAAATCTGAGCCGCCAGGGCCGTATCCAGCGCGTCCACGAGCGACCAGAGCCCCGCGAGATCCGCGCCCGGGGCCAGCCCCTGGAGGCGCAGGTGATCCTCTTCGTTGATCATGACGGACAGCGTTTCATCGGCGCCCAGCACCAGGGCGCTGCCCGCGCCCTTGTTCATCAGCTCGGTGCTGATCAGATGGCGCTCGTGCAGGATCTGGCGGTCAAGGGTCGACGCCTCCTCCATGCGCACCACCGATCCGCCCTTGAACGGAGGGAGCGCCTGCAGAACGGGCAGCAGGCGGCGGCAGAGCTGTTCCCCTTCCTCGGCGCCCGCCCAGCCGGGAAAAGCGGCCTCCGCCACATTGCGGGCCAGCCGGATCCGGGCGCTCATCACGATCCCGCGGGCGTCCGCCTGGCTCAGCCAGGGCGGCAGCCTCAGCCGGCCGGAGCGCCCCTTCACGCGTCCTCCCCGGAGTCGTCCCGGGCCTGCTTCAGCTCATCGCGGAGGCGGGCCGCCTCCTCGAACTGCTCATCCGCAATGGCGGCCTTGAGCCGCGCGGAAAGCCGGTCCGACCGCTCCCGCACATCCCGGGTCAGCCGGATGCCCTCGGGCATTTTTCCGGCATGCGCCTGGCTCTTGTGCAGGCCCAAAATCAGCGGGGCCAGTTCGGCGGAAAAGGATTCGTAACAGGCGGGACAGCCCAGGCGCGACGACTTCCGGAAGTCGCTCATGCGCATGTGGCAGTGCGGGCAGCGCGGCTCCTCTTTCGCCCCCGCTCGCGGGGGCGCCGAGCCGGACGGCTCGGCCTTGAGGAAAAGATCGGCCAGCGACACCGGATCGTCGACATTGACGCCATGTTTCGAGGCGCAGTCCTTGCACAGGTGGAGCTTCTTCATCTCCCCGTTCAGGAGCTGGGTCAGATGCACGCTGGCATCTTCATCACCGCACGATTCGCAACGCATGACAGGCTCCGGTCCGCCCGGCCGGGCGGCCTAGCGGATGGGAGTCCCCGCTTCACAGGTAAACTGGTGATAGGCGTCGCCCAGGGCGCGGGTCACGGGCCCGGGCTTGCCGGAGCCGATGGCGCGGCGGTCGATCTCGCCGACGCCGATGATCTCGGCCGCCGTGCCCGTCAGGAACACTTCGTCGGCCGTATACAGGTCGTACCGGGTCATGGTGGCTTCCACGACCTCGAACCCCTGCTGGCGGGCGATATCCATGACCACGTTGCGGGTGATGCCGACCAGCGCGCCGGAGGAGGCCGGCGGCGTCATCAGCTTCTTGCCGATCACGGCAAAGATGTTGTCCCCCGTGGCTTCCGCCACGTTCCCGGCGTGGTTCAGCATGATCGCCTCCACCGTGCCGGCGTTGATCGCCTCGATCTTGGCCAGGATGTTGTTCAGGTAGTTCAGGCTCTTGATCATGGGGTTCACCGACTCCGAGTGATTGCGGATCGTGCCCACGGTCACCAGCTTGAGCCCCTTGGCGTAAAGCTCCGGCGGATAAAGCTGGATGGCGGCCGCGATGACGATGACCTGCGGCGTCTTGCAGGTGAAGGGATTCAGGCCCAGCGTTCCCACGCCGCGCGTCACGACCAGGCGGATG
>CAXNFL010000213.1:0-3438 GCA_964201555.1 Kiritimatiellia bacterium | reverse complement strand
GATGTTCGGCCTGGGCGGCATCCTGGTCGAGGTGCTGAAGGACGTGACCTTCGCCCTGGCGCCGCTCTCCGAGCATGACGCCCGGCACATGATCGAAAGCACCCGCACGTACAAGATCCTCCAGGGCGTGCGCGGGCAACCCGGGGCGGATATCGATGCCGTGGTCCAGGCCCTGCTGCGCCTCTCGCAGCTGGTGACGGATTTCCCGGAAATCAAGGAGCTGGACATCAACCCGTTCATGGCGGGCCAGGTCGGCCAGACGTCGGTGGCCGTGGACGCGCGCATCAGCGTCGAGAAGTAAAGGCTCAGGACGGGTCGGTCGCCCCGTCAAGCGGACGCGTCGAAGACGATTCGCTTTTGACGAGACGGCCGGCCATGTCCTGGAGCAATTTCACCAGCAGTTCGGGATCCGAGAGGTGGGCGGGGCTCAGGGCCACGACTTCCGCCTCCTCGGAGTCCACCCGGGCCGTGGCCAGCCGGGGCAGCCCCAGCAGGGCCCCCACTTCGCCGAAACACCGGCCCTTTTCCATCACCGCCACCACCTCCCCGTCCCGGACCATGGCCAGGCGGCCCCGCACGATGACATACATCTCATCGGCCCGGTCGCCCTGCTTGAATACCTCATCCCCGCGCCTCATCGGCCGGGTGTAGCTTTGGGCCAGGTACCGGTAGCGGGGATTGGTGGCATCCCCGCTCAGCAGCCGCTTCACCTGGTCGCGCAGCACCAGCTCCCGGCGGCGCACCAGGCAGGACATCACCTCGGCGCCGAACAGGATCGAGATGGATGAATAGTAGATCCAGATGAAGAAGAGGAAGATGGCCTTGAGCGAGCCGAACATATAGCCGTAATCCGGATTGAATTGCAGCATGAGCGAGAAGACGGGGTTCATCAGCTTGAGGAGCACCGCGGTCACGGCCGCACCGCTCAGGATGGCGACGGGCTTGCGGCGGTCCGGCACGAACAGGTAGAAAAAGATGAACAGGCAGATGAACGAGGTCAGCGTGGGGATGCCATAGTCGACCAGCGTCTTCAGGAACGGGCCATGCGAGCCCACCAGCATCTGGGCCATGTTGTTCAGCCAGCCGGTGCCGGTCAGCACCGCCATCAGCGTGACGATGAGCAGCAGCGATCCCATGTCGTAGAGCTTCCCCAGGATGAAGGAGACCAGGCCCGAGCCCCGGTGGCGGAACGTGCGCATGGGGGCCTTGAAAATCGAGGCAAAGGTGATCCGGAGCACGGAGGCGACGGGCATCATCAGCCAGAAGAGGACCACCACCGAGACCAGGCTCCAGGCCTTCTGAGTGGCCAGCCCTTCCACCTCGCGGAGGACCAGGTCCTGGCTCTGCGGCAGGATCTGGCCCACCACGTTCTGAAGGATGGCAAGCGCCTCCTGGGGTTCCACGAGCCGGCTCCCCACCAGAACCAAAGCCAGGAAGAGGGGGATAAACGACATGAAGGTGTAATAGGCCAGCATGCCGGCCTTCTGAAACCCGTCATCCCGCACGAACCCCAGAATGGGCTCCACCACGATCAGCAGCAGGAATTCCAGGAAGAGCTTCCCCCGCACCCGGGTGCCTTCCGCCAAAAGGCGCGCCTTGTCGATCATGATCCCCCCTTCCATCCGTTGGGGTATAGTAAGGAGTGTGCCCGTTCCCAAACAAGCCAAAAGGGGTAAGGGTTTTTCCCCTCGCTTGCACCCCCGATTTATGGTAAAAAGGAAGCTCTATGATTAAAGAACAAGGCCGTTTATATGTTCGTCCGTCCCGCCGCCGGGGCTACTCGTCGTTCCGCCTGCTGGCCCCCCTGCTGGCGGTCATTCTGGCGGCGTTCGCCGTGCGGACCCTCGCCTTCGGCGAGTGGGCCGATTTCCGGTCCTGGCTGCAGGACAAGGTGGGCAGCCCCGCCGGGACCGTCGTGGAAACGCCGCCGCCGGCCGCCGACGCGTTCGTCCCGGCGCCTTCCGGCGAACAGAAGGTGCTCAAGCCCGAGCCCATCCACCCCCTCGTCGCCCGCAACGTGGCCCGCCGCCTTCCGGCCATGCACCTGACCCGCCTGCCCCTGAACGACGAGATGGCCAACCGCGCCCTGACCCTGTTCATCGACCGGCTGGATTATGACCGCACCGTTTTCCTGGCCTCGGACATCGAGGAATTCAGAAGCCAGTCCGACCAGCTCGACGACGCCCTGAAAAACGGCGACACCGCCTTCGCCTTCCGCGTCTTCGAAACCTACAAGGCCCGGCTCCGCAACCGCACCGCCTACGTCATCGAGACGCTCGGCAAACCGTTCGATTTCGAGGTCGCCGAGTCCTACAACTGGAAGCGGAAGAACGCGGCCTGGGCCGATTCCGAGGCCGCCTGGGACAACCTCTGGCGCCTCAAGGTCAAGAACGAGCTGCTCATCCGCATCGTCTCGCGCAACCTCCAGCAGGAGGACGCCAAGGCCTCGACCAACACGCCTTCCCCGGCGGGCACCAATGTCAACGCGGCCTACAAGTCCTGGGAAAACCTGTCCCCCGAGGCCTTTGTCCGCAAGCGCTACGAGCAGCAGTTGCTCATTCTGGAGGATCATGACGCCGAGTGGGTGGCGCAAAACTACATCAGCGCGTTCTGCCAGGCCTACGATCCCCACACGGAATACATGTCGGCGGCCGCGTCCGAGGATTTCGACATCGACATGAAGCTCTCCCTGAGCGGCATCGGGGCCGTCCTGCAGCCCGAGGACGGCGTGCCGAAAGTCATCCGCATCATTCCCGGGGGACCCGCCGAACGGGACGGGCGCCTGCAGCCGGGCGACAAGATCGTGGCCGTGGCCCAGGGCGACGGCGAGCCGATCGATATCCTGCACTGGCCCCTGTCCCGCGCCGTCCGCCTGATCCGGGGCGCCCGCGGCACCAAGGTGGTGCTCTCCGTGGTGCCCGCCTCCGATGTCAGCGGCAGCGCCATCAAGCTGGCCCTGGTCCGCGACGAGGTCAAGCTCGAGGAGGAGGCCGCCAAGTGCGAAATCCACGAGCAGACCGGCGCCAACGGCCGGACCTGGCGCCTGGCCCTCCTGCGCCTGCCCGCCTTCTACGCCGATATGCGGCGGAAGGTCTCGGGCGACGAGGAGCTGCGCAGCAGCGGCAAGGACGTCCGGCGCATCCTGGACGACCTGGCGACCAACCGCGTGGACGGCCTGCTGCTGGACCTGCGCGACAACGGAGGCGGCTCCCTGGGCGAGGCGGTTGAAATGACCGGCCTGTTTCTCCAGGGCGCCCGCCAGCCGATCGTCCAGGTCAAGGAAAGCTGGCGCGTGAACGTGCTGAGCGATCCCGATCCCACCATTACCTACAGCGGCCCCATGGCGGTCCTCATCAACCGCCAGAGCGCCTCGGCCTCGGAAATTCTGGCGGCCGCCCTCCAGGATTACGGCCGCGCCCTCATGATCGGCGACTCCAA
>CAXNFL010000212.1:0-3461 GCA_964201555.1 Kiritimatiellia bacterium | reverse complement strand
GACCGGCCGCGGCCAGCTCCGCGTGCGCGGCAAGGCTGAGGTGGAAGAGATGAAGGCCGGGCGCGAAGCCCTGGTCATCACCGAAATCCCTTACGCCGTCAACAAGGCCAACCTGGTTTCCCAAATCGCGCAGATGGTCAACGACAAGGTGCTGGAAGGCATCTCCGACATCCGCGACGAGTCCTCGTCCAAGGGCGGCATCCGGGTGGTCGTGGAGTTGAAGCGCGGCGCCGTGGCCAAGGTGGTGTTGAACAACCTTTTCAAGCGCAGCCAGCTGCAGGTGACCTTCGGGGCCATTCTCCTGGCCCTCGACCACGGCCAGCCCAAGGTCATGAACCTCAAGGAGCTGCTCCAGTGCTTCGTCGCCCACCGCTTCGAGGTCGTCACCCGGCGGACCCGCTTCGAGCTGGAAAAGGCCGAGGGCCGCGCCCATATCCTCGAAGGGCTGAAGATCGCCATCGACAACCTCGATGAAGTCGTGCGCCTGATCCGGGCGGCCTCCAATCGCGAAGAGGCCAAAGGCAATCTGACCGCGCGGTTCGGCTTCTCCGAGATCCAGGTCAACGCCATCCTCGACATGCGTCTCTATCAGCTCACCTCGCTGGAGCGTGACAAGCTGGAAGAGGAATATCTCGGCCTGATCAAGCTGATCTCCTACCTGCGCGACCTGCTGGCCAACCCCCGCAAGATCTACGGGCTCATGCGCGACGACCTGCTGGACTTGAAAAAGATCTACGCCGACGGCCGCATGACCGACCTCATCCCCGACGAGGGCGAGGTCAATATGGAAGACCTGATCGTGGACCGCCCCTGCGTGATCACGATCAGCCATCGCGGCTACATCAAGCGCGTGCCGGTCAACACCTACAAGGACCAGCGCCGCGGCGGAAAAGGCATCACGGGCGTCACCACCCGCGAGGAGGACTTCGTCGAACACCTCTTCGTGGCCTCCACGCACGACACGCTCCTGTTCTTCACGAACCAGGGCCGCGTCTTCTCCGAACGCGTCTACGGCATCCCCGACGCCTCCCGGCAATCGCAGGGCAAGGCCATCGTCAACCTGCTGGAGCTCCGCGAGGACGAAGCCGTGGCGGCCATGCTGCGGATCCGCGAGTTCTCGGAAAACGCCAACGTGTTCTTCGCCACCGAGCGCGGCATCGTCAAGAAGACCGTTCTTTCCGATTTCAGGAACATCCGCAAGGGCGGCATCATCGCCATCAACCTGGAAGACGGCGACCGCCTGATCCAGGTGCGCCAGACCGGCGGCCAGGACGAAATCATGCTGGCCACCCGCTCGGGCATGGCGATCCGCTTCTCCGAGGCCGATGTCCGCGTGACGGGCCGGGACACCACCGGCGTCAAGGGCATCACGCTGGAGGGCGACGACGCCGTCGAAAGCATGGATCTCGTGGCGGAAGGCTCCTGCTACCTCACGGCGACCAAGAACGGCTACGGCAAGCGGACCGATTTCACCGAATACCGCCTGCAGGGCCGCGGCGGCAAGGGCATCATCGGCATCCAGACCTCCGACCGCAACGGATCGGTGGTGGCCTCGCTGACCGCTCGCGAAGAGGATTCGATCATGATGGTCACGTCCAACGGCATGCTGATCCGCTCGCCGGTCAAGGAAGTCCGCATCATCGGGCGCAACACGCAGGGCGTTCGCTTGATCAACCTGGAGGAAGGCGACTCGCTCGTTTCCGTAACCACGGTTGAGGGCGAGGACGAGACCCAGATCGACCAGGAAGCGGCCGAAGCGACGACAGCCACTCCGGTCATTCCCTCGACCGACGAAGGAACGCCGACGGCCTAGATCACGGGGCAGGCTTCTTGGTCTCGCCCGGAGTCGGCTGGACGGGCGCTTCCGGCTTGGCGTCCGGCGCGGGCGGTGTCGCGCTCTCGACGATTTCGCGCAACATGGTGCGGTAGCCCTTGCCGCCCTGCTCCATCTCCTGGCTGAGCTCGCGGAGGATGGTCTTGGCGCCCTTCGTGGTTTTCAGGTCCACCATCAGCCGGATATTGCCGATGCGAATCACATCGCCGGGCTTGATGACGGCGACCTGGATCCTCAACTCATTCACCATGGTGCCGTTCGTGGAGCCGTAGTCCTTGAGCACATAATCGTTGTCCCACAGGCGGATCCCGCAATGGATTCGGGACACCTTTTCGCCCTGGATCACAACTGTCGCTTCAGGCGCCCGGCCGATCGTGGTCACGTCCGCGCCCAGCTCTTGCTCCACCAGGTGACCTTCGGGATTGACGAATCGCAGCAGCATGGCCGTTCTCCTCCGCTTCAGGCATTCATGTAATCGATGAGCGTTTGGCGATAGGCCTCGGGATTTCCGATGTCGAATCGCCGGCCTTTCACCACATGCCCCATAAACCCGTCCTCCTGCCGCACCCGGTCCAGGCACGAGGTCAGCTGGAACTCCCCGCGCTCGCGGATGTTATGGGAGATGTGTTCCTCGAGAAACTCGAAAACGCGCGGCGTCAGCACGTACTGGCCGCTCAGCGTCAGGAAAAGATCGTCCGCCAGCCGCTCGACACGCAGCTGCTTGCGGGCATAGTCCGCGTCCGGCTTCTCGACGAACGACGTCAGGTTCAGCACCCGCTCATCCTCCGCCGCGTTCTCCCAGTCTCCGGCCACGCAGCCAAACTGATGAACGTCGGCAGCAGGAGTTTCCATCAGTCCCACCACGCTCAGGCCGGTGCGATCGTAGACATCCAGCAGCTGGCGGGCGCACGAAACATCGGTCGTTGAGCTGAACAGGTGATCTCCGAGCATGAGCAGGAAGGGCTCCTGCTGCACCCAGTCGCGCGCGCCGTACACCGCGTGACCGAACCCGTCCTGCACGTCCTGGGTCAGGAGCGTCACCCGCCGACCGACATCCAGCAGATAGCGGCTGTACTCCTGGGCTTTCTTGGACAGCTTGTTGAAGTTCTCGATGGGCGGAGGAAGCATGAAGAAATCCTCGAAGATTTCCTTGTCCGCCTTCTGCACAATGATGGCCACCTCTTCGATTCCCGCGGAGAGCGCCTCCTCAACGATCGCCAGAATGGCCGGCTTGCAGACCCCGTCACGGCCGATCACCGGAAACAGCTCCTTCTTCACCGCCTTGGTGGCCGGGAACAGCCGGGTGCCGAAGCCGGCCGCCGGAATGACCGCCCGCCGCACGCGGCGGGCCGACTTGATCACCAGCGCCAGGCCGCTCATGCCCAGGTCGCGATGGAGAATCTCGATCACCTGGCGCTGGGAGGTCTCATCCTTGCAGATGAACTGGGCCGTGCCATCGCCCTGCGACCCCACGCCCTTGCCGCCCCAGACGAGGGGCTGAAGCGCGGGATGGGACAAGACCTTGTGAAGCACCGGCGCCGTCAATTGCGTCGGGCACGCGGGCTGCAGATTCCGGTCAAACTCGGATTGCGCCGATACCATCAGCGCCCCGATCCGTTTGGCATCG
>CAXNFL010000211.1:0-3476 GCA_964201555.1 Kiritimatiellia bacterium | reverse complement strand
TGTAGCGGCAGAGGATGTCCGTGGCGGTATAGCCTTCGGGATGGCCGACGTGCAGCCCCGCGCCGCTGGGGTAGGGGAACATGTCGAGCACGTAGATTTTGGGGCGCGTGAGGTCGGGCTGGTCGGGCGTTTTGAAGGTCTTTTGCGATAGCCAGACGTGCTGCCACTTGGGCTCAATCGTTGAAAAGGGGTATAGGGCCATATCACACCTGTTGTTCGTCGGATGTCAGTTAAGCGGGTACTATACCGGAATCCCTCCTTTCCCGCAACAGACATGCGGCGTCGCATCGCTCCGCCCTCCACGCTACGCGGCGTCGCATCGCTCCGCCCTCCACGCTTCGCGCAGTGCGCGTCGCAATGATTGCAAAATGGACAAAGGCTCGCGAAATCGCCATACTGGCGGCTTTCGAAAAGGAGCGGCGCGAGTATGATCATTTTCCTGTGTCCGGCCGTGATGGACGCCATCGTTTTCCTGGTGCTGTTTGCCGTGAGTTACGGCGCCGGCGCCCGGGGCATGGACACCCACCAGTGCGCCTGGCTGGGAGGCCTTTTCCAGCTCACCTATATGGTGTTCAGCATGGCCGTCGGGCTGATGCTCACCCGCCGCAACGCCCGCTCCTTCCTGCTGGTCGGCGTCGGCCTGGGCATGGCGGCCGCCCTGGCGGCCCTGGCCTTGAAAAGCTTCTACCCGCTGCTGGGCGCCCTCGCCGTGTTCGGCGTGGCCATGGCCTTCTTCTTCAACGCCTTCCAAACGTTCATGCGCGGCGAGGCGCCCCCCGGCGGCCTGGTCCGGGCCACGGCCCTATACACCGCCGCCTGGAGCGGCGGCGCCAGCCTCGGCTTCCTGCTCTCCGGCTCCCTTTACAAGCTGGGGGATATTCCCCTCCTGATTCTCGTGTTCGTCGTCAGTCTCTTCATTTTCGTGCTCCTTCTCCGGCATCGCTCGAGGCCGGGCGGGGATCAGTCGGCCGATGAGCACGTGGAAGGATCGCCGGCTGGCGAGCCCGGCCTGCACGGGGTGTTCGTGGGCGTGGCCTGGGTCATGATCTTTACGGCGATGTTCGTGCAGCGGCCGCTGCAAACCTTCTTCCCCGCCTTGAGCGGGCGCGCGGGAATCCCGGCGGCGCTGGCCGGCCTGCCGCTCTTTGCCCACATGTTCCTTCAGGCCGTTGCCGGGGGCTTCATGATCAAGGCCCGCCACTGGCTCTACCGGCCGGTTATCCTGGGAGCGGTCCAGGGGCTGGCGGTCCTGGTCCTGCTGCTGCTGTGGCGCTTCCCCGTTTATTCGGTCACAGCGCCCGGAATCGCCTTCCTCGGCCTGTGGGCCGGATTCATGTATTTTTGCGCCGTTTTCTACGCCTCCAATGCGGGCCATCGCTCGCGCAACATCGGGATCAACGAGTGCCTGGTGGGACTGGGTTCCTTTGCCGGACTCTTCGTGAGCGAGTGGTTCATGACCCGGTTCGGCAACGATGCGATCATGTATGCGGTCTGCGCCGGCGCCATGGCTCTTTCCATCCTGTTGCAGCTGGCGCTGGTTTTGAAGGGAAGCCGCCTTCGCCGCATAGCTGCATAATTGACGGAGGGCCGACCTCCGTGTCGGCCGGGTGTAATCAGGGGTGAGTCAGACTATGGAATTCAAACCCGATTTCGAGATTGCGAGAGCGCGGTGGAGCCGGTTCTGGGAAAAGGAGCCGCTCGATTCTCCCATGCTGTTCTGCCTGTTGCCTAAAACCCCGCAGCCGGCGCCTTATCCAAACGCCTTGGCGTTCCGTTCCGGCGATCTCGCTCCGGCGCTCGACTCCGTGGAGTCCTGGGCCCGCAGCTACGAGTTCTTCGGCGACGCCATCCCGTTCGTGAGCCCCCAGTTCGGGCCCGATCACTTCGCCCTGCTGCTGGGGGCCGATTTGAAGGTGCATCCCGACAGCCCCCGCACCGGCTGGGTGGTGCCCTGCGTGGAGGATTGGGATGGCGCCGCCCTGGACGTGAAGTGGGACGGGTTCTGGTGGAACCGGACCATCGAATGCCTGCGCGCCATGCGGAAGCGCTTCGACGGGCGGCTCGTGGTGAATCCGCCGAACCTGCAGGGCGGCCTCGACTGCCTCTGCGCCCTTCGCGGCGTGGAGCCCCTCCTGATGGATCTCGTGGAGGCGCCCGAGAAGGTCGACGCCGCGATTGAGCGGGTCAACCGGGCCTTCACGGCGGCGCTGGAAGCCCTGTATGCGGAGATGGACTTGCCGCGCTACGGCAATACGACGCGGCACGGCATGTTTTGCGACGAGCCCGCCGGCCTTCCGCAATGCGACTTCTCCTGCATGATCAACGCGGAGATGTTCCAGCGCTTCGCCCTTCCCGCCATCGCGCATGAGGCGCGCTCGTTTGCGCAGGCGGAATATCACCTCGACGGCCCGGGCGCCATCCGGCACCTGGAGGACGTCTGCTCCCTTCCGCAAATCTCGATCATCCAATGGCAGCCGGGCGCCGGGGCGGGCGAGCAGAAGGATTGGTGGGAGCTCCACCTGAAGATCGACTCGCTGGGCAAGGGCCAGATGATCCACACGAAAAATCACCACGCCCTGATCCGCGCCTGGCGGGGGCTGAAACAGCGCAACCAGTTTTTTAGCACCAGCGCCGCTTCCCGGGATGAAGCCCGGCGCCTGGTGGATGCCTTGCGCGGCCAGGCTTAGCGCGCGAGCGCGTCTTCCACCGCTTTCACAAGAGCGGGGTCCTGGGGCGTTGTCCGCGATCCGAAACGGTTGAGGATCTTGCCGTCGCGCCCGATGAGGAACTTGTTGAAGTTCCAGGTGATGGAGCCTGAAAACTCCGGGTTCGTTTCCTTTTCGGTCAGGTATTTGTAAAAGGGATGCTGCTCGCCGCCCTTGACCGAAATCTTCGCGAACAGCGGGAACGTTACCCCGTAGGTCATGGTGCAGAACTGCTTGATCTGCGTTTCGGTTCCCGGCTCCTGCCCCAGGAAGTTGTTCGCCGGAAAGCCCAGCACCACCAGGCCCTTGGCCCCGTATTCCTTATACAGTTTTTCGAGGCCTTCATACTGCGACGTGAAGCCGCATTTGCTGGCCACGTTCACGACCAGCAGGACCTTGCCCGTGTACGTTCCGAGCGACACATCCTGGCCGTCGATGTTTTTCATTGTGAACGAATAGAGGTTGGTCACGGCTGCTCCCCGGGTTTGTGCGCCGGACAGGATGATCAGGCATGCCGCCAGCGCTGTTAGTAGTTGTTTCATTTGATGTCTCCCGTTTGTGGGGACAGTTTACCCCCTGTTGAATCCGGGGGCAAGAGAACAAACAGCGCGCGAAGCGTGTAGAGCATGGGCCGCACGCAGTGCGGCGCCACAGGTAAACGCCGAATATGCCCGAGGTAGCGCGAAGCGTGTAGCGCCGCACTGCGTGCGGCGGAATAGGCAAACGCCCAGTAGGCCCGAGGTGGCGCGAAGCGTGTAGCGCCGCACTGCG
>CAXNFL010000210.1:0-3549 GCA_964201555.1 Kiritimatiellia bacterium | reverse complement strand
CCACGAGAAGCCACCAGGTCCAGGACGAGGCGGGCCGTTCTGTTTGAAGGGGTTGGATCCGCAGTGCCGCCGGTGCTTTGGATACGGAGGCGGATTCCTGTTCAGGTTCAATGCGTTTGGGGTCGGCCCACGCGCCGGAGGTCAGTTCGGCCGACGGATCGACCTTGAGCGGAATGGGGGTCGTATAGACGGTCTTGTACGCATGGGCCGCGGTATCGAACCACGATACCGGCAATGAGGGGATCTCCTCCGTGCCGGGCTGAAGGGGGCGCAGGGTAAAGGTGTAATCGCGTCCGTCGCCGGCCTTGAGGGTCTGCATGGTGGAGCCGTAGATCCGGAACCGCGCAGACAGGTTGCTGATCGCGCTCAGGTCGGGCGCCACCGCGCGCTGCCAGCTCAACGGACCGCGCACGCTGAGGGTGAGTTTCAAGGGATCGCCTACCCGGCAGGCCGAGGCGCTCAACTGCGCATCCGCGGTGAGGTTTGACCCGGAAAGGCCGAAGTAGGTGATCGGCCGCCCCTTTTCAGGAGGCGGCACCACCCGGACCGTCAGCGCGCGGGCCACGGCGTACAGGTCGCGCGTCAGGGCGCGCCGGTTGTTATCGACGCCCGTCAGGAGGCGGCCTTTCAACGAGGCGGGACCGAAGGTGTAGAGGCCTTCTTCACGGGCGGTGAAGGAGATGGGAAATAGATACTCAAGAAAGGGGACTCCGTCCACGTCGATGGCTTTTCCCGGAGGGAGGTAAATCGAACGGCTTCTGCCGCCGAAGGGATCCCCCATGTTGAAAAAATTGCCCATATTGAAGGGATCCGCCTCTTCGGGCGCGGAGTCGATGATCACGCCGGGCGAGCCGCCGCGCTGACGCCAGGCTTGAAGCACGCTCCGGATGTCGGGAACTTCCAGCCCCTCGATTGGTTTGCCCGTCAGGTGGGGCAGGACCAGCACGGGCGGGTCATCGGGGTGAAACGGGGTGATGTCGGCATACGGGGGTGCAAGCCGGCGAACCTGGAGCCGCAGCATGACGGTAAACGTTTCATCGGGAAGCACTTCCTGTCGGTCCGCCAGCAGCTCGAGGAGCGCCGCATCCTGGCGGGGGATCTCCAGGATTGTCAGTCGCGGAAAATCCAGCGTGGAGGTCCGTCCGCCCGCCTTTACGGTTATCGTTCCACCCGGGTAGCTGCCGATCCGGGCCGGCTGGACCGCGAACTGGTAAATCGTGCCGCTGAAGCCCTCGCGCCGCATACGGCCGTTTTCGATGATCATCTGGAACCGGTTTTCGTTCTGCTTGCCGAGAAACCGCGTTTTGGCATCTGGTAATTTGGAAAGATCCGGCGCCGATTCGTCGCCGGCATCCGGGACCCGGACCGTCAGTATGACGGACTCGCCCTCGTAGAGGGTGTCGCGGTCAACCTGAAGCGTGGGCGGATCGGCGGCGACCGCCCTGGCGGCGATCGAAAGAAGAATTATACCGATGGCAAACAGACGGCGCATAAGTCACAGGTTACCAGTCCCGCTCGCCGGGTGCACGGTCAAAGAAGGCCCTTTTCTGCTTTTCATCCTGGTATTCTTTTTCCCGCAACCGGGCCTTTTGAAGGATTTCCCTGGCCTTTTCCTCGGACATTTCGTCCTTGTCCTGTTTTTGGGGCTCTTGCTTTTCCGGTTTCGGCGGCTCTTTTTGGGGTTCGGGCTTGTTTTCCGGTTTTTGCTGGGGCTGCTGTTTGTCCGGCTTATCCTGTTTATCCTGCTTGTCCTGATTTTGCTTCTGCTGCTGATTCTGCTGGTTCTGTTTCTGCCTGGGCAGCAGGTCTTCGATTTCCTTCAGTTTGGCCTGACTCTTTTTTGCCAGGTCGGCGGCAGGGGGCCATTTTTTATCGGCTCCGGATTTGACGGCCTCATCCTGCATGCCGGCGGCTTCGGAGGCCAGCTTCAGGATTTTGGCGCGTGTTTCCGCCGTGATGCCGGGGTTATTGGTGTCCTGTGAGGGCTGGCCGCCTTCGGGCACCGTCTGGGCAAAGCGCTGGGAGAAGAGGCGGGTCAGATCGCCCGCTTCCGTTTGCTCCTGCAGGACCGTGCGGGAGTCGGCGGGAGTCGGCTCTTTTGTTTTGAAAGAGTCCAGGCGGACGGCCGCATTGCTCTGGGCGCGGCTGTCTTCCCTCAGCACAAGATCGAACGGGGCGACGCCTTTCCAGAGCGTGTAAGCCGCCCGCTCGCCGGCGGGGATCATGTCCTGGACGGACGGGTCCGCATCCCGCAGCCGGTCGGCCGTCCGGCTGATCAGGTCGTTCAGCCCGGCCGTGTACTGGCGGAGCCCCGCCACCTGGGCCGCGGCGTTGCTTCCGCCGCCCTGGCTGATCGCCTGTTCGAGCTTGGCGCCCAGTGGGCCGATCATCTCTGTCAGATCGCGGGCCTCCGCGCCCGCCGCTTCGAACTGGGTGATCTGGGCGGGGGTGTTGTTGGACAGGGCGGCGGCCACGGCCGGCCCCAGCCGGCGCTGGCGATCAAGCAGCTGCTGCGCGAGCTGGGGGGCGTCAACCGCGCCGTACTGTTCCTGTATTTTCAACTCCTTCGCCTGCGCGCGCGCTTCCCCGGCTTTTGTGCCGGCCAGCGAAAGATTGTTAAGCGCCTGGGCCTGGCGGGTGGCGGGGGCGGAGCGGGCCGATTCCTGGAACGCCTGGGCGGATTCGACGATCCGGTCGGCCTTGGCCCGGGCCGAGGCCGCATTGGTGGCCGCCGTCGCCTGCGCGTCCTGGAGAAGCGAGCAGCCGAGATTGTAGGCGGAGGGGATGGACGGATCGGGTTTGGTCGAGCCGGCCAGGCGGAACAGGTCGGCGGCTTCCGGGTACTTGCCCGCCTGGAACAGGGCGCAGCCGGCATTGAAGAAATCGCGGGCGGGATGCGCGGCCCGGGCCTGCCCGGCCGCCTGCCGGTAAAGATCGGCCGCTTCGGTGTAGCGGCCGGCCCGGTATTGCGACTGCGCCTGGCGCGCGAGCTTGACCGGATCGCCCGGGGCGGCAGCGTCGGCGCCGCGGCCTGTTCCGGGCCATAGGCACAGGGCCACGAAGAGGGCGGCGGAGGTTTTGGCGCTCCGGAGCAGGGGGCGGCCGGCGCTGAAGGCGGCCGCGGCCAGCCAGAGCAGGAGGGCCGGGAGCAGGAACCAGGCGAACCGTTCAATCTGGCGGCGGGTCACGGTTTCATCCAACTCCCGGGCGTTCAGCTTGCGCAGGTGATCGCGGTAGAGGTCGCCCAGGTTGACGCGCGCCGTGCCGACCGGCACATAGACGCCGCCCGTGCGCGCGGCCATGGAGCGCAGCGTGACGGGGTTCAGCTTGCTGGTCACCTCGGATCCGTGATAGGTCATCCGGCCGCCTTCCGTATCGGGGACCGAAGTGCCGGAGAGGCTGCCGAAGCCGACCGTGAAAAGGGTGATGCCGCGCTCCTTGGCTTTGGCGACGGCTTCGTCCAGCGAGCCGGCGAGATCCTCTCCATCGGACACCAGCACGATCGCCTGGTGGCCGCTTTGCTGGAGGTCCAGGGCGTCCATGGCCTTG
>CAXNFL010000209.1:0-3567 GCA_964201555.1 Kiritimatiellia bacterium | reverse complement strand
TTCAGCGGTGTATTTTGTTTTTTTGTTCATAAATGGACTTCCCTTTCCGCCAGTATCCAGCGCCTATAATCCGAATCACGTCGTGGCGAACCGTGAAGCGGACCGTCATGACTCCGCCGTCAACCTGCCCGAAGCAGTAGAATCGCTGTTCGGCGTGGCTGTGCGCCAAGTCCTGGGCAATCACACGCTTCGGATCCGAAAAGGCAAACTGGGCGCGCAAAAACGAAACACCATGCTTGCACACATTCTCCCTGTCTTTTGCATCATCCCATTCAAAGCGGACCTTTGACATGCCACTATCCTACAAACAGGCCGCAAAAGCGTCAATACGAATATACATATCAAAGTATTGCTATATGCAGGAGCAGGAGGTTCGGCCTCAATCATTAATTGGCCGCAAATGAACGCAGAGATCGCAAAGATCCCTTTCTTTTGTGTTCAATGCGTTCTCTCGCGGCAATCCCGTTTGGGTTTTTATTATCTGGAACTCAGGAATTCAGGAATAGTTAAACTGAACCCTTTTTCTGTATTCTTGAGTTCCAAATCAAACCGCTATCCCAACCGCTTAGTCTGTACCCGGAATCCTCTTCCACCCTGTTAATCCTGTCAAGAAACAACAAGGATGTTCGCCAATTACCTTCTCACACAGAGACACGGAGCCACGGAGAAGACAGGTCGTCATGATGCTCTCCGTGTCTTCGTGTCTCTGTGTGATGGATGTATTTTCCCACTCCGCGCCCACCGCGTCTCCGCGTGAAATCCTTTTTAACTACGAAACACGCGAACGCCGCGAAACAACCCGATCCGGATTTCGTGTGTTTCGCGTTTTCCGTGGTTCCCTTTACTTTTCAGTTCCACCTACTGGCGACACCCATTCCTACTGGCGGGTAACAACATCTAGGCGGGCGTTTTTTCCAGTCGGTCCGCGATCCAAACCTTGATGATGGACTGGCGTGTCACGCCGAGCCGTTTGGCTTCCTTGTCCAGGGAGCCGATCATCCATTCCGGAAAATCAACATTCACGCGCCTGGGCTGCTGCCCCGGACGCCGTGCCCGGGTGAGATCGAGCGCATGCGTGACATCCTCTCCCCGATCAAACTTCGCATCAAAGTCCTTCGTCTTCATAAAGCTCAACCTCCTTTCGACTGGCCGGCCGCGCTGAGATCAGGCGCACGGTCTCGCCGCGATACGTCATCACGACCGACCACACGCGGATCCCGATTTTGCCGATAACCATCCATCTTGATTCGTCTTCCGTGCGGGCCGGAATCTCCAGCCGGTCCGGGTCCAACCAAACCGCTTGCGCTCCTGAAAAGTCGATTCCGTGCTTTTCCCGGTTTCCGTCGCTCTTGCGGTTGTTGAACTCAAATTTCATCTGGTATATTATTTATACCTTTTCAGCCCAACCTGTCAATCCTTATAAACACGGAAAAGGCAGTCCATGCTCTCCGTGCCTCCGTGCCTCTGTGTGAGGATGTTTTCCCCCTCCCTCCGCGCCCTCCGCGTCTCCGCGTGACAATCTGATTTCCATTGTTTTCACGCCTTCCCGGCCTTATCATAAAGGGCTCAAACAGGTCAATTTCCCAAGAAACAGGGCAATGAACAACGCATACCCCAAAACAAGCAAAGCCCTCGGCCTGACCGCCTTGTGCCTGGCCCTCCTCCTGGCCGGCGGCGCGGCCGCGGAATCGGTTTCCCTCCAGATCGGAGAGCCCGCCAATCCCGCCGCCCTGCCGCTGCGGGAGGCGCCCGACGCCCTCCGCCCCTCGACCCCCGAAGCCTGGCTCGTCTTCGGCCGCCTCGCCATGACCGGCTTCTCCGTGACCGAGCCCTCCCAGGTGCAGCTCCAGGACGGCGAAGGCCGCCCGCTCCCCCTCCTCATCGAGTCCAACACCCTCTACCGCGAGTTCGGTGAAATCGCCGGCATGACGATCGCCTTCGAGCTGGATCCCCGCGCCCTCTCCGGCGGCCTCCCCGTCCTCACCTGGGGCCCCGGCGTCGCCGCCACCAACCGGCTGCTGCCCGCTCTGGCCTTCGCGCCCGACTCCGCCGCCCGCCTCCGCCAGTTCACCCTCCAGGCGTCCGCGCCGAACGGCGGCGAGGCGCCCCGCTTCGCCACCATCGCGATCATCGCCGACAGCAAGGCCGACCGCTACTACCTCTGGTACCTGCTGCCCATGGCCATGATCTTCGGCCTCCTCGTGATCCGGAAACTATGGAAACCCTGACCGCCATCCTCACGGCCCTCGCGCCCGCGCTCCGGCCCCTGCAGTCGGTCCTCTTCCTGCCGGGCCTCCTGCTGGCCCTTGCCTTCTCCCGCCGCTTCTCAACCTTCCCCAAGCAGGCGGCTCTGCCTGCCGCCTTCACCCTTCTCTTCACCCTCCTCTACCGGCTGGCGCTCCGCACCGAGTTCGACGCCTGGCTCTACCGCCTCGAAAGCCCCTTCGTGCCGCCCCTCCTCCTCCTCGTCGTTCCAGCCCTGCTCCTGCCCCGCAACCGGTTCTACCGCTTCTTCCTGATCCTCCCCGCCCTGGCCCTGGCGGGCCTCGTGGCCCATATCCTCTCCAACCTGGTCAACACCCCCGCCCCGGCCGGCTTCATCGGCTTCCCCACCTCGCCCGGCGCGCTGCTCATGGGCGCTACCGCCTTCCTCGTGCTCCTCGAGCCCGCCCTCTCCACCGTCGGCTTCCGGCGCGCGGTCCGGCTGACCTGCTTCGCCCTCCTCATGTTCGGCGGCTTCCTCTTCCGCACCAATGCGGCCGACTACGACGCCATGAAGGCGCGCCGCGCCGTCGCCCGGCGCGACGTGGTCAGCTTCTCCGAAACCACGCCCGTCATGCGCGACGACAACCGCCTGGCCTACCTCCCCGCCGCCCCCTGCCGCTTCAGCGCCGACGGCGGCTACGTGCAGGGCTGCAACATGGAGCTGTTCCAGCGCCTGGCCCAGCTCGACCCGCGCAAGGTGGCCGCCGGCAGCGTCGAGGAGACCGCCCTGCTCGCCATGGCCCTCGCCGCCGTCGTCTCGCTGCTCGTCCTCCTCTTCATCGGCGCCCGCGCCTGGTGCGGCTGGGTCTGCCCCCTGGCCGCCGCCGGGGACGGGCTCGACTGGGTCCGCCGCCGCCTCGGCCTGCCCCACCTCAAGCCGTCGCGGCCGGTCAAGCTGGCGGCCTTCGCCTCGGGCCTCTCCCTCGCCTCCTTCGGCCTCCTCCTCGCGGCCGCCGTGCCGAGGCTCGACGAGCAGGGCCGCTTCCTGGGCTGCAAGATCCCCCTATACCCCTTTTGCAAGATCTGCCCGGGCCAGCAGGTCTGCCCCGTGGCCGCCCGGGGGCCCGCCGGCTACCCGCCCCTGCCGGGCATGGACTGGATGGGCGGCTTCTTCCTCTACGCGGCCGTGGGGCTGGGCCTCTTCTTCGTCCTCAGCTTCATGGCCGGCCGCCGGCTCTGGTGCCGCTTCTGTCCCATGGGCATGCTGGGCGGCCACTTCAACAAGGGGGGGCTGCTGGCGCTGAAGAAAACGCCGCACCGCTGCAACGGCTGCGGCGTCTGCCGCAACGTCTGCCCCATGGA
>CAXNFL010000208.1:0-3617 GCA_964201555.1 Kiritimatiellia bacterium | reverse complement strand
CGGTGTGACTCCGGGGCCGACAGTATAGTCTGGATGGGAGAAGAAACCGGTCTTGCGGCAACGTGTGGCCCACCGTTGTACCCGGAGACATTGTTGTCTTCGGGTTTTTCTTTTTAAGGACGCCATGAAAGAGACACAGGCTGACGGTGGGGAGTCCGGACTGGATTCGATCGAGACGGCCCTTGAGGCGATCGCCCGGGGCGAGATCGTGGTGGTCACGGACGACGAAACCCGCGAGAACGAAGGCGATCTTGTGATGGCGGCGGAAAAAGTGACCGACGCCGCGATTAATTTCATGGTGACCCACGGGCGCGGCTTGATCTGCACGGCGCTGACCCGCGAGCGTCTCGAGCAGCTCCAGATTCACGCCATGGCGCGGATTGGCGACGGCGATTCGCACGGAACCGCCTTCATGGAGAGCGTGGACGTCCGGCACGGCACCACGACCGGCATCAGCGCCCCCGACCGGGCAAAGACCATCAAGTCCCTGGTGTCTGAACAAACCACCCGGCAGGACCTGATGACCCCCGGCCACACTTTTCCCCTGCAGGCCCGCGAGGGAGGCGTCCTGCGCCGGGCGGGGCACACCGAGGCGGCGGTCGACCTGGCCCGCCTGGCGGGCTTGCAGCCGGCCGGCGTCATTTGCGAGATCCTGCGCGAAGACGGCCACATGGCCCGCTTTCCGGAACTCAAGGTGTTCGCCCGCAAGCATGGGCTCAAAATGACATCCGTGCGCCAGCTCATCGCCTGGCGGCAGAAGCGTGAAAAACTGGTGGAGCGCCTCGAGACCATCCAGCTGCCGACCCGGCACGGCATCTTCACGCTGAAGCTGTACCGCTCCGTATTGGACGGGGAGAACCACCTCGCCCTGATCATGGGCGACCTGGCCGCGGTGCCGAGCCCGCTCGTCCGCGTGCATAGCGAATGCCTGACGGGTGATGTGTTCGGCTCCCTGCGCTGCGACTGCGGCGACCAGCTGAACCACGCCATGGAGATGGTGGCGAAGGCCGGGACGGGCGTCATCCTCTACATGCGGCAGGAGGGAAGGGGCATCGGATTGGCCAACAAGATCCACGCCTACGCGCTGCAGCAGAACCAGGGCCTCGACACCGTGGAGGCCAATGAAAAGCTGGGATTCGCGGCCGATTTGCGCGACTATGGCATCGGCGCCCAGATCCTCGCGGACCTGGGGCTGCGGAGCCTCCGGCTGATCACGAACAATCCGCGGAAAGTCGTGGGGCTCGAGGGCTACGGGCTGGTCATCGCGGAGCGCGTACCGCTCGTGTCGATGGCGACCGAACACAGCCGCCGTTACCTGCAGACGAAGAAGGACAAGCTGGGTCATTTGTTATAAACGGGGATTAACGACAGGAGAATGGGTATGAAAGAAATCGGCGCAACACTGATCGGTAACGGCATCAAGGTCGGCATCGTGGTCAGCCGCTTCAATGACTTCCTGACCAAGCAGTTGCTTGGCGGAGCGGTGGACTGCCTGACCCGCCATGGCGTGGAGTCGGACAACATCGTCGTCGCCTGGGTTCCGGGCGCGAACGAAACCCCGTACGCGGCCCAGCGGATGGCCGCCTCGGGCAAGGTCGAGGCCGTGGTGGTTCTGGGATGCGTGATCCAGGGGGCGACCCGGCATGCCGAGATGATCAACGGCCAGGTGGCGCGCTCCCTGATCCAGATCGGCCTGGAGACGCACCTCCCGATCATCAACGGGGTGATTTCGGCGGAGAACCTGGAGCAGGCGATCGAACGGGCGGGCACGAAGGCCGGAAACAAAGGCTGGACGGCGGCTCAAGCGGCAATTGAAATGGTGAACCTCTTTAAGCAATTATGAATGAACGCATGAAAATGAGACGCGACGCCCGCGAGTTCGCGCTTCAGTTCCTCTTTGAAATCGAGTTTGAGCACTCCGACATCCAGGAGACGTTCAAGGACTTCTGGTCGCTCCAGGACAACACCATCTCGAAGGACTGCAAGTCTTTCACCGAGCAGTTGATCTGGGGGGTGCTCGAGAATCTCGACGCCCTGGACGCCATGCTCCGGAAGGTCGCCGAAAACTGGGACGTCAAGCGCATGTCCAAGGTGGACCGCAACATCCTGCGCATCGCGATCTACGAGATGAAGTTCCGGACGGACATTCCGCCGGTGGTGTCGATCAACGAGGCGGTCGATATCGCCCGCGATTTCTCGGGCGACATCTCCGGAAAGTTCGTGAACGGCATCCTGGACCGCATCAGCAAGGGTCTGACCCGCCCGCTGCGAACGGCTAAGGATTCGGCCGCGGAGTCCGAATCGTGAAGAAATGGTTCCAGGCGCTAGCCCGAACGAGACAGGTTATTGCCGACGGCTTCCGGTCGCTGGTCGAGGCGGTCAAGCCGGATGCCCGGACGCTCGAGGAGTTCGAGGAAATCCTCATCAAGGCGGATGTGCCGCCCCGCCTGGCCGCGCAACTCTTGGACGATGTGAAGCGCGGCTTTGGCGATACGCTGGTGGAGCGGCTCGAGAAAAGCATGCTGGCCATGCTGGGGGAGGCGGAGTCGATCGACTGGACCTTCGCCGGAACGCCGCGCGTGATTCTGCTGATTGGCGTGAATGGATCGGGCAAGACGACGACCTCGGCCAAGCTGGCCCATCTCGCCAAAGTGCATCAGCGAACGGTGCTGCTGGCCGCGGGCGACACCTTTCGCGCCGCGGGAACCGACCAGTTGCGCATCTGGGCTGAGCGGGTCGGATGCGAGTGCGTCTCCGGCCGCCAGGGATCCGACGCGGCGGCGGTGGCGTTCGATGCCATCAAGGCGGCGCAGGCGCGGGGGACCGACCTGGTGCTGATTGATACGGCAGGCCGGATGCACACCCGTCTGCCGCTGATGGATGAACTGCGCAAAGTGCACAAGACCATCGGCAAGTGCCTGCCCGGCGCCCCTCACGAGGTGTGGATGGTGGTGGATGCGGCGCTGGGCAACAACGCCGTGTCGCAGGTGAAGCATTTTCATGAAGTGATTCCGCTGACCGGCCTGATCGTCGCCAAGTTGGACGGCTCGTCCAAGGCCGGTTTTCTCCTGGGCCTGCGCAAGGAACTCGGCGTGCCCGTTAAATTCGCCGGCCTGGGCGAAGGCATGAATGACCTCGAGCCGTTCAAGCCGAAGGAATATGTCAAAGCCCTGCTGGGCGTGGAGGGGGTGGGAGCATGAGCGCCTCGCCGGCAGAACGATCCGACCTGCGATGGATGCGTGAAGCCGTGAAGCTGGCCGCCCGCGGCGAAGGCTGGACCCGGCCGAATCCTCCGGTCGGCGCGGTGGTGGTCAAGGCGGGCAAGGCCGTGGGCCGGGGCTGGCACCAGAAGGCCGGAGGGCCCCATGCGGAAGTGCATGCGCTGGCCGAAGCCGGCGCTGCCGCGCGCGGCGCCACGATCTACGTCACGCTGGAGCCGTGCTCGACCTTCGGCAGAACGCCGCCGTGCACGGATGCGATCAAGGCCGCCGGCATTGTCCGCGTGGTGGCGGGAACCGGGGATCCCAATCCGAGGCACGAGGCACGCGGTTTCCAGATTCTGGAGGCGGCGGGAATTGCCACGGCTCGCGGGGTGCTGGAGGACGAGTGCCGGCAGC
>CAXNFL010000207.1:0-3627 GCA_964201555.1 Kiritimatiellia bacterium | reverse complement strand
CCGTGAAGGTCGAGCTCAGGGACGACGCCGATCCGCGCAAGCTGCTGCAGCGTTACGTCGAGCTGGAGCTCACCCAGCCCCTGGTGCTGAAGGATCTCATCCAGTTTTTCACCGTGCGGGTGAAGGGGAATGGCGGCTGGGGCCGCGTGATGTTCGAGCTCGTCGATGCGGAAGGCCGCCTCTGGACCTCGTGCGGCAACCAGTATGCCGGCTCCTGCAATTCGAGCGACAACAAGGGCGAGTCGTTTATCAGTTTCGACGGCTGGCGGACGCTGGCCATTCCCGCGCCGGGCCGGTACCCGGCCAAGGACGTGGTGGCCTATTTCTCGAGCACCTGCACCTGGTGGCCGGAGAACACCCCCGAGCTGCGCCAGCAGCTGCTGGATCGCCAGAAGGCCGAGGCGGATTACGCAACGGCCATGAAGGAGTTTCCGGCCCAGAAGAAGGCCTACGACGAGGCGAAGCAGGCGTATGACGCGAAGCAGGCGGAGACTCTCAAGGCCAAGGCCGCTTACACCAAGGAACACGTGGAGTATGTGGCGGCCATGAAGACTTACGCGAAGAGCCGAGCCGATTACTTGAAAGCGAAGACGGAGTATGACCGGGCGGTCAAGCAAGGCAAGCCCGCGGGGGCGGAGCCCGTGGCGCCGCAGGAGTTGAAGGCGCCCGCGCCGCCCGCGCCGGTGGAGCTGGGCGAGGCGCCCAAGCCTCTAAAAGAGCCCAAGGCTCCCGGCGTGTTCCGGAACTTCGGAATCGCGGCGGTGACCTATCCGGTCAAGCTGACGAAGGTGATCGTGGCCGCGTCGCCGTCGATGCTGTATGTCGCCGACGAGGTTCCCGTTAAGAACAGGGCCATCTTCATCGATCGGATCGGCGTGCGGCTGGCGCCGAAGGAGTAGGCGATGCGCGTTGAATTGAGGGACAGCCTCGAGAATGTTTTTCCCGATTCCCTTGTCGCCGGCCGGCCCCGCCGCCGCCTCGCGCTGGATGTGGCGCGCAACGCCACCGCCGCCGTGCACGTCCTGCTGAACGGCGTGCCGGCGATCCGGCCGCTCAGGTTGACCGTGAAGGAGAACGGCCGGCCCGTGCGCGGCGCCCGATGGTTCCGCCTGCTCGACGTGCCCGTGGAGGAGAACACGGGCCTGACGGGTTTCACCACGCACACAAAGACGCTGAACGTCTATCCGCACGAGGGCGCGAAAAACGCGCCCAACCCGCACGTCATCCGCGAGGCGCCGTTCCAGGCGTTTGACATCATGCAGCCCGCGGGGCGGGCGTTTCTCCCCGGGGCAGCCACCGTGGCCCTTCGCCTGCATGTGCCCATCGAAGCGGGCGCCCGGCCCGGGTTGAGGACGTTCTCGCTGGAAGTCGCCTGCGGCGCGGAGTCGCACAGCCTGACGCTGGCCGTTCAGGTGCACAAGCCCGTCGTTCCGCCCGCCGGCCGGGACAGCCTGCCGTACACCAACTGGTTCAACTACGAGAGCATCGCCAAGCACCACGGGCTCGCGCTCTGGTCGGAGCCCTATTGGCGCATGCTTCGCAAGTATGCCGACCTCCTGCACCGCGGCCGCCAGAACTGCGTGCTGATCACCAATCCCGAAATTTTCAAAATGATTCGCGGGGCGCCCGTCCTGGACCGCCCGCGCCTTCGCCGCCTTGTGAATCTTTTCACCGGGGCGGGGCTGTCTTACGTCGAGGGCGGCTTCGTGGCCATGCGTAAGGAGTGGACGGCTCCGGTTTTCGTGGAGGTGATGAACCGCGAGCCCGCCACCACGCCCGCGGGCTACGCCACGGTCGAGGCCCTCTGCCGGCAGCTTTATGCGGAGATCGAGCGGAACGGCTGGCGCGATCGCTGGTTCCAGCATGTGGCTGACGAGCCCATTCCGCCCAGCGCCGCGGACTACCGCATTCTCAGCGGCATCGTCCGCAAGTTCATGCCCGGCCTTCCTCTTTTCGACGCCACGCAGGACCCGTCCCTGGTCGGCTCGGTCGACATGTGGTGTCCGCAGGTGCAGGAGTATGAGCGGGATCGCAAGGAATATGAGGTCGCCCGCGGCAAGGGCGACAAGGTCTGGTGCTACACCTGCTGCTTCCCCGGCGGCCGCTGGCTCAATCGGCTGCTGGATCAGGAGCTGCTGAGGCCGGCGCTGCTCGGGTGGGGCGTGGCGTTGTACAAGCTGGACGGCTTCCTGCACTGGGGCCTGAACTGGTGGCAGGACGACTTCCGCCACGTCACCAGTCCGCCGCGGCCCAAAGGAAAGCCCAACGCCAACCGGCTTCCGCCGGGCGACACGCACGTGATCTATCCCGGAGCGGAGGGTCCTCTTTCAAGCCTCCGCTTCGAGGCTCAACGCGAAGGATTTGAGGACCACGAGCTGCTGCGCCGGCTGCAGGCCCAAAATCCCGCTGCCGCGGCCAGGGTGCTTCGCATGGCGATCCGCGGCTTTGGCGACTACACCAAGGATGTCCGCCGGTTCCGCGCCGCGCGCAAAGCTTTGTTGAAAAGTTTGGCTGTCGGTTAAAGGACCACGGACAGCATCAGGCTGCCCCAGAACGGGTCGTTATCCCCGTATAAGGCCTTCGCGCCGTCGCGGATATCCGAGTCCGGCAGCCAGGCATACTGGATGCAGGGAGTGAGCGTGACGGTTTCCGACAAGGCGAACGACACCAGGGCGCAGGCGGTTACGTCGTTCAAGGCGGCATCGTCGACGCCGAAGTAGAAGGCGTTGTAATCCTCGTCCGCCACGCCGAGTGACGCGTTCAGCTCCAAGGTGGTCTTATCGCAAAGGGCGATTTCCTTTGAAATCGCCAGCGAGGCATAGAAGCCGTCGGCCTCATCCACATCGCGGTAGACGGAGAGGGTGGGGACCGCCACCGGCGCGTCCGGCAGGGACAGGCTTCCGTAGACTTCACGCGTGCTGGAGGCGTCCGTGTTGGGGAACAGGTACTCGATCGCGCCGACGCCATATTCCACGGCGCCCAGCTGGCCGCCGTAGGAAACGGTGAGGTCGACCTCCGAGAAGTCGGCTTGGGTCTCTCCGCGGTCGGTGGCGTCGTAGTTCGCCCAGACGTTCACTTCGAAGCCGCCCTTTTCCACGTTCAACGCGGGTTGGACGACCGCTTCGTCGTTCAGCACCTGGCCGCGCCACACGTAGGCCGAGAGGACCGGCAGGTCCACGCCCACATCCGCGCCGCGCGCCGCCGTGCCCGCGCCCAGAATTCCAGCCGCCGCCACCAGCATCAGTCCCGTTGCCATCCGCATGTTCGTGCTCCCTGGTTGTGTTTCAGTCGATATATCCCTTAGCAAGGGCAATGCCAACTCGGCCCAAAGAGTTGTAAATACCATACCGGCAATCGGTTGCAAGATTAAAGACGAGAAAGTGTGAGTTTTCCAAAAGCAACAATATTGTTGAAGTAGTCTCCAAGTGCGACAAGATTGTTCCTGAATGGATGCGCGAGAGACAGGAGGTCGGCTTGATATCGCGAAACCGCTTGCTTTGCCGGCCCCGGTTGGCTATATTCACCTGTCTATTAAGTCACGGAAAGCCGGATCGTGAGGTCCTGGCCCGATTCCGAGACGGAAGCGAGTGCCTCTTCGCGCCATCGGGGAGGCCAAAGCGGATTGCG
>CAXNFL010000206.1:0-3646 GCA_964201555.1 Kiritimatiellia bacterium | reverse complement strand
CCTCGCACTCGAGCGCCTCCTGCAGGAAGCGGTCGAGCAGTAGCGGCCGGTCGGGGGTGACGCCCACGGCCTTGACCACGTATTCGCGCAGCATTGTCTCGTCGTAGATGACTTCCATGCCGCGACCGCCGAGCACGAACGAGGGGCGGATCATGAGCGGGTAGCCGATCCCGCTGGCGACCTGGACCGCCTCTTCCACGGTCGCGGCCATGCCGGACTCGGGCATCGGGATGCCGAGGCGCTCCATCATGTGGCGGAAGAGGTCGCGGTCCTCGGCGATGTCGAT
Source organism: Kiritimatiellia bacterium (assembly GCA_964201555.1). Taxonomy (GTDB): domain Bacteria; phylum Verrucomicrobiota; class Kiritimatiellia; order CAIKKV01; family CAIKKV01; genus CAIKKV01. The sequence continues at coordinate 3,360 of CAXNFL010000206.1, read as the reverse complement.
CGAGTCGATGCTGGTGCCGAGGATCTTCACGCCCGCGTCGGCGAGTTCGCGCGCGATGTTGAGCGGGGTCTGCCCGCCGAACTGCACGATCACGCCCTCGGGCTTCTCCTTCTCGTAGATCGCGATCACATCCTCGAGCGTCAGCGGCTCGAAGTAGAGCTTGTCGGAGGTGTCGTAATCCGTCGACACGGTCTCGGGATTGCAGTTGACCATGATCGTTTCATACCCGAGATCGCGCAGGGCGAAGGCGGCGTGCACGCAGCAATAGTCAAACTCGATGCCCTGGCCGATCCGGTTGGGGCCGCCGCCCAGGATCATCACCTTCTTGGGGTTTTGGGAGGCGGTCGTTTCGTCCGGCTTGATGTAGCTCGAATAGTAGTACGCGGCGTTTTCGACGCCGCTCACCCGAACGGCGTGCCAGCCTTCCACGCACCCCAGCGCCTTGCGCTTCTCGCGGAGGGCCGCCTCCGGGACGCCCAGGATCTGGGCCAGGTACCGGTCGGCAAACCCGTCCTTCTTGGCCTGCACCAGCAAGGCGTCCGGGGGAAGCCCGCCCTTGAAGGCCAGCATCCGCTCTTCCAGCTCGACCAGCTCCCTCATCTGCGTCAGGAAATACGCCTTGATGGCGGTCAGCTTGAACAGCTCGTCCACGGGCGCGCCCTTGCGCAGCGCTTCGTACAGGATGAACTGGCGCTCGCTGGTCGGATCCCGCAGCAGCTCCATCAGCTCGGGCAGCGACTTGCGATTGAAGTCCTTGGCAAAGCCCAGCCCGTGGCGGCCGTTTTCGAGCGACCGGATCGCCTTCTGGAACGCCTCCTTGTAGTTCTTGCCGATGCTCATCACCTCGCCCACGGCCTTCATCTGCGTGCCGAGCTTGTCCTGCACGCCTTTGAACTTCTCAAACGCCCAGCGGGAGAACTTGATCACCACATACTCGCCGGAGGGCGAATACTTCTCCAGCGTTCCCAGGCGCCAATAGGGAATCTCGTCCATCGTCAGCCCGCTGGCCAGCTTGGCCGAAATCAACGCGATGGGAAACCCGGTCGCCTTGGAGGCCAGGGCCGACGACCGCGAGGTGCGGGGGTTGATCTCGATGATCACGATGCGGCCGGTCTTCGGGTCGTGCGCGAACTGGACGTTCGTTCCGCCGATGACGCCGATCGACTCCACGATCCGGAACGCCTGCTCCTTCAGCCGGTCCTGCACGGACTGGGCAATGGTCAGCATGGGGGCCGCGCAGAAGGAATCGCCGGTATGCACGCCCATCGCATCGATGTTCTCGATGAAGCAGACCACGATCATCTGGTTCTTGGCGTCGCGGACGACCTCCACCTCGAGCTCCTCCCAGCCGAGCACCGATTCCTCGACCAGCACCTGGCCGATCATCGAGGCGGCCAGGCCGCGGCTGCAGACGGTGCGCAGCTCTTCGACGTTGTACACGAGCCCGCCGCCCGTGCCGCCCATCGTGTAGGCGGGCCGGATCACCACGGGATACCCGAGCGTGGCGGCCACCTTTTCGGCCTCCTCCACCGTATAGGCCAGATCGCTCTTCGGCATCTCGATGCCGAGGCCCTTCATCGTTTCCTTGAAAATCAGCCGGTCCTCGCCGCGTTCAATCGCGTCCAGGTTGACGCCGATGACCTTGATCCCGTACTTATCCAGCACGCCGGCCTTCGCCAACTCCGACGACAGGTTCAGCCCCATCTGGCCGCCCAGGTTGGGCAGCAGGGCGTCGGGCCGCTCCTTCTCGATGATCTGGGTGATCCGTTCAACGTTGAGCGGCTCGATGTAGGTGGCGTCCGCCATGCCGGGATCGGTCATGATTGTAGCCGGGTTGGAGTTGACCAGCACAATCTGATAACCCTGCCCCCGCAGCGCCTTGCAGGCCTGGGTGCCGGAATAGTCGAACTCACAAGCCTGTCCGATGATAATGGGCCCAGAGCCGATGATCAGCACTTTTTTGATGTCGTCGCGTCGCGCCATGACAGGATACTCCTATGTTTGACCCCTAGCTGTTTAACAGCTCTTATACCGAATGACGTTTTTCAAAGCAAAATAAAACCTACAAAAATGGCATTTACTACAAATTCGCATGGGTGATGAGCGGAAAAACGCGCCTCGTCGCCAGCCAGTGAGAGTCGGGCCGTGGGCGCGCGAAGCCGCCTGCCCTTGAAGGGCTTCAGGAATAACTTTGCGATTCGTCCGGGAAGCGGCCCGCTCCCACGTCCTCGCGATACGCCGCCACCGCGCCGCGCATGGCGTCGCCCAGCTCCGCATACCGCTTGACGAATTTGGGCGTCTGCGCCGGCGGGGTCAGGCCGAACAAATCGTGGCAGACCAGGACCTGGCCGTCGCATCCCGGCCCCGCGCCGATGCCGATGGTCGGCACGTTCACGGCCGCCGTGATTTCGGCGCCCAGCTCGCGCGGCACGCACTCCACCACGATGGCGAACACGCCCGCCTTCGCCAGGGCCTGGGCATCGGCCAGCAGCCGGTCCGCCTCGCCGGGCCGCCGGCCCTGGACCTTGTAGCCCCCCATCTCGCGAATGCTCTGCGGGGTCAGCCCGATGTGCCCCAGCACCGGAATGCCGTTGTCCACCAGCGCGGAAACCGTCCCGGCCCGCATCGCCCCGCCCTCCAGCTTGACCGCCCCCACGCCGCCTTCCTTCAGGAAGCGGCCGGCGTTCTCCAGGGCCTGCTCGCGGGAAACCTGGTAGGACATGAACGGCATGTCCCCCACCACCAGGGCCGACTTGACCGCGCGCGACACGGCCGCGCCATGATGCAGCATCTGCTCCAGGGTGACCGGCAGGGTGGTCTCATATCCCAGCACGGCCATGCCGAGGGAGTCGCCCACCAGGATCATGGGAATGCCCGCCTCGTCCATCAGCTTGGCGGTGAAAAAATCATAGGCGGTCAAACAGGCGATCTTCTCGCGGCCCTTGAGGGCCTTGATCTTCGCCGCGCTCCACTTGATTGCATCAGCCATAGCCCCCCTGTCGTTTTACCAGGACTCCGGAATCACCCGCACGCCGCCGGGCGGCAGCGCCGCCAGAACCTCCCGCACGCGAAGCGGGCTGCCCGGCACCATCAGCTCCGGCCTCAGTTCGGCCAGCGGCTCCACCACGAAGCGCCGCTCCCGCCAGCGCGGGTGCGGCACCGTGAGCCGGGGCTCGTCGATCACCTCGGCGCCCGCGTATAAAATATCCACGTCCAGCGTTCGGGGGCCGTTCCGCACGCCGCGCTCGCGGCCCGCGGCGGCTTCCAGCTCCTTGGTCGCCGCCCACAGCTCGTGAACCGTGCCCGGCCACTCCACCACGATCACCGCGTTCACAAACAGCAGCTCCCGGAAAGCCTCCG
>CAXNFL010000205.1:0-3656 GCA_964201555.1 Kiritimatiellia bacterium | reverse complement strand
TAAGCGGTGGAGGCCCCATATTCTCCCACGCCGTATCCGGCGCGGCTACACCAGCCCTAGTGCGGCTTGATTCGCAAAATGGTAGCCGCCGCTGATAAGCGGTGGAGTTTCCAGGCAATCACCACGCCGTATCCGGCGCGGCTACTATTTCATCCTGTTGATATCCTGTGCGGCACTCAAATCCGAACCCGAATCAAGCAGCTTATCAACAGATAGCGTAACTTATTGCAGCGCAACGCGTTACACTGTTAACAGCACATAGCGTCGCATAATACATCTTATGTAAACTAAACGGGAAGGGGGCTTTGAAGGGATGTCTTGGGGATGCTCAAATGCCCCGTTTGGGGCTCAGCGCAGTTCGTACACCAATTTGACCGGCTCGCCGGCTCGTTCAATTTCCAGGACCGCCGCGCTAAGCTCGTTGTTTCCAAAATCCCGGATGAAACTCTCGGCCACTCTCCGATTCATCAGCGGCGCCGAGTTCACCTTGCGGATCACGTCGCCTTCCTCAAGGCCGACTTCCTTGAAGAACTCTTTCTCGCCCTCGGGGATCAGGATGTACCCGCCGATCTTTCGATCTTCGCCATACAACGGCTTCAGGGAGTCGAATAAGGCAACCAGCCGATCCGCATCCTCCAATACCGTATTGTAATACGCCAGGACTTTCTGGCGCTCAAACAGCCAGTGGCCGTCAGCCACCTGGATGCCGAATGGGCCCTTGCTCAAGACCGGATAACCTTGAAAGATGTCGTTCGTCCCCGCCCTGGATCCCGCGGATGCCTCCGCGACGCCGTTTGTCACCGAAAAATCCAACGTCAGCACGCACACCACATCCTGCTGAACCAGTTCCAGCCGGTCATTCTCAATGGATCTCACCTGGATCCCGTCGTCCAGTTTGTCGCCAACAGCCACAATCAAGGGTGTGTCGTTTTTGACCAGGTCGCTCAGGACCGCTTTCTGGATCGTGGAGTCCGGTTGAGCAACCCGAAACGTTCCCGCCAGGCGGAACCGGCCGGCCAGATTCCCTGAAACGTGGCGGACCGCCTCGCCATCCATTCTGAAAACCGCCCAGCCCTCGAGCGGCAACGAAAGCCGACGCTCCGGCTGGATTGAAGCCGGGCGGGTTTGACGAAGGGCTTCAGCCTGGGTCAAGCCCGGCAGTTTCAGGACAGCCAGGGTGACGCCAACGGCCGCCGCGCTCGCGGCAGCGCCCAGCAAAAGAGCCGCCGTCCAGCGGTTTCGCGGAAAAAAATGTCGAGGGAGAAGGGACATAAGCCGGATTTTGTTCACGTTACCGTGTCGATCATTTATCTATGCGATCAACCCGAAACGGTGCTCCCGAAAGAGCGCGAGACGGGCCGTCTCTCCGTTTCCTATTTGATCTTGCTCCGGATGGGGCTTGCCTTGCGAAGGCCCTTACGGAGCCTCCCGGTGGTCTCTTACACCGCCTTTTCACCCTTACAGCGCCCTTGCGGACGCGTGCGGTATGTCTCTGTGGCGCTTTCCATTCCTTCCGTTTACCGGAAGGTTTCCCACCACTACAGCGGGACATCCTGCCCTATGGAGTCCGGACTGTCCTCCCCGGAACACCCTTGCGAATGCTCCGCAGCGACCGAATACCCTTCCCCCTCGACAAAAAATCAGGCGTACAGCATCCGCCCGCAGAAGGTGCAGGTGATGATATCTGTCCGCTTGCGTGCTTCGTGCTTCTGGAACGGCGGAAGGGACATATGACACCCTCCGCAAACGCCGTTTGTCACTTCGACCAGGGCGCGATCTTTCTTCTTCGCCATGATCCGCTCGTAAATGGCCAACCACTTCGCTTCGATGCCCGAGGCCATGCCCTGGCGCTCCGCCTTCAGCGCATCCAATTCCTTCTGCAGTTCAACCACCCGGTGATCCAACCCCTTGACATCCTGCTGGACGACCGAATCTTCGCCCTTCAGGTCATTCTCGCGGGCCTTCACATCCGCCGCATGGGATTCTGCCAGATCCCACACGCCTAAAATCTGATCCTCAATCTTGCTGATTTCCTGCTCGACGGCGCGAATCTGCGACGTCATGGCCTGATATTCCTTATTGGACTTCAGGTTCCCCTGCTCCATCAGCAATTTCTTGATCTTTTCGCGCCGGCTTTCAATCTCCAGATCATAGCCCTTGATCTTGGATTGCTGGACCTTGAACTTCTCGCGGGCGTCGGTCAGGGCGGACTTGGAGTCGCCCATTCGCGACAGCATCTGCTCCTTGCGGGCAGGATTATCGCGTAATTCACGCTCGATCTGAGCGATCCGGATATCCCGATCCTGCAACTCCAGCAATTTGTCAATCATCGTTTTCAAAGCCTCGCGGTATTGTCAAAAGTGTTTGATAATATCACGGGAATCCCTCCGCGGTCAAGACTCGCTTACAAAAAGCCGGCTTCCCCCAAACGTTCCAGCGTCACCCCCTTGGATTGCGTTTGCGCCAGAAAACCTTTCACATATTTCCCGAGCATGTCGGTTTCGAGATTCACGGACTCCCCCGCGCGCATCGCCTCCAAAGAGGTCTGCTTCAACGTGTGGGGAATCAGGTGGACATCGAAATCGCGCTCGGAAAGGCGGGCAATCGTGAGGCTGACGCCATTCACGGCGATCGACCCCTTGAGCACCATGCCGCCGATCAACTCCTCCGCCGCCTGAATGGTCAGGACGACATCGGGTCCCGCCTGCCCCCTTGCGGTCAACTCCCCCACCCCGTCCACATGGCCGGTCACGAAATGTCCGCCCAGGCGGCCGTCCGGCCGAAGCGCCCGTTCAAGGTTCAACGCCGCGCCGGGTTTCTTCAAGCCCAGCGTGGTGCGGGCCAGCGTCTCCTGGAGTATGTCGCAGGCAAAGCCGCGGGCGCTGATCTCCGCCACCGTCAGACAAACGCCTTCCACGGCGACGCTTTCGCCAAGAATCAGGGGCTCGCTCCAGCCCGAGGCGTCGATCGCCAACCGTCCTCCGGCGCCGCGTTCCTCGCGCCGGATCAGCCGTCCCATGCGCTCGATCAATCCGGTGAACATGACGCCTCCTCTTTGACTGCGGCTGGAAAGGCGCGGACCCAAAGATCATTGCCGGTTCGGACAACGGTGTCGAACCGCAACGCCGGAGCAGCCGAAAGGGTCCAGCCGGAGCCTCCGAATCCCGGAACGGACCGGCCGCCCAGCAAACGCGGGGCGTAAAACAGCCAGAACTCATCCACGAGCCCCTCGCGAACCAGCCCCTCCGCCAGCACGCCGCCACCTTCGCACACGACGTGCAACAGGCCCATCTTTCCCAGCAGGCGAAGCACTTCGGTCAACTGGATCTTTCCCTTGCGGGAGGGGACGCCCCAGACGGCGGCGCCATGGGATTCCCACCGTTTTCGCCGGCTGTCCGGACAATCGTGGGTGGTGCACAAAATCGTGTTGCCCGCCCGGGCGTCGGTGAAGACCTTGGCATCCGCCTGGGAGCGGCCCTGCCCATCGATGATCACCCGGTAAAGCGCGTTCGGCTGGGGGCCTTCCGGCAACAGGCTTGGATTATCCTTGATCACCGTGCGGGCGCCCACCAGGATGGCATCCGCCCGCCGCCGCAACCGATGCACTTCGGCGCGCGCTTCGGGGCCCGTAATCCAGCGCGATTGCCCCGATGAAT
>CAXNFL010000204.1:0-3715 GCA_964201555.1 Kiritimatiellia bacterium | reverse complement strand
CTTGAGATGGCTTTCCAGGCGGGTGATCTCCTCGCTGATGTCCGCCCGCTCGGCCATGAGGGCGATTTCCTTGAGAATGGCGTTATCCCGGACATCCACCGCGATGCCGGCGCGCTTCAGCCGGTCGAGCACATTCTTCCGGTACCGGGGGCCCACCGTCGGGGCCAGCTTCGCGATCCGCTGCCGCATGGCTGTCAGCTTCCGGATCCGCTCCGCCAGGTCCTTCACGATCGCCGCCCCCTCCCGCTCCCGCATGGCCACCAGGGCCGCCAGGGCCAGGCGCAACGCCTTCTCGCACACGGGCCGAATCAGGGTGACATCCTCTTCCACATAGTGGTACTGCACCACCTCGGGAAGCTGCGTCAGCAGGCTGGTGCCCAGGTTGTCGGCCAGGCCCAGCTCGGCGCCGATCTTGCGCAGCTCCTTCACAAACGCGCGCGCCAGGAAACCGTCCACCTTGGCGCCCTGCTGCCGCTTGTGCTCCGAGACGGTGACGTTCACCGACCCGTTCACCTGCCCGCGGGAAATGGATTCGTGCACCACCTCCATGAGCAGGGACTCCAGGAATTGGAGAGGCCGCGGCAAGTTGAGCCGGAAATCGAACTGCTTCCGGTTGACCGAGCTCAGGTCCACATCCACGCGGATGCCGCTCGAAACCGACTCGCCATGCCCGTAACCCGTCATGCTTCTAAGCGCCATGGACTTCTCCTCCCGGTGTGGGTGATCCGGCCAGCCTCAGTTTCTTCAGATACGCCTCAACGAACAGATCAAGATCGCCGTCGAGCACGGCCTGGATATTGGAATTTTTCACCTCGGTCCGCTCATCCTTGGCCTGGGTGTAGGGCTGGAGCACGTACGACCGGATCTGGCTGCCCCAGGCAATGTCCCCTTTTTCGCCATAAAAGCGGTCCATCTCCCGTTTCTTCTTGTCCAGCTCCAGCTCGTACAGCCGCGCTTTCAGCATCTTCATGGCCTGGGCGCGGTTCTGATGCTGCGAGCGCTGCGTCTGGCAGGACACCACAAACCCGGAGGGCATGTGGGTCAGCCGGATCGCCGAATCCGTCTTATTCACATGCTGGCCGCCGGCGCCGCTCGACCGGAAGGTGTCCACGCGAAGGTCCGCCTCGTCAATCTCGACCTCGATGTCGTCGTCGATTTCAGCGACCACATCGACCGAGGCGAACGACGTATGCCGGCGCTTGTTGGAATCGTAGGGGCTGATGCGCACCAGGCGGTGCACGCCGCGCTCCGACTTCAGATACCCGTAGGCGAAGGGGCCGATCACCTGCAGGGAGGCGCTTTTGAGGCCGGCCTCGTCCCCGTCCTGGTAATCCAGCATCTCGACCTTGAAGTCCTTTTTCTCGCAGTAGCGCCGGATCATCCGGTGCAGCATGGCGGCCCAATCGCAGGCCTCCGTGCCGCCCGCCCCCGCGTGAAACGTCACATAGGCGTTATTCCGGTCCAGGGGACCGCTCAGCATGGTCTTCAGCTCCATGGCGATGACCGCTTTCTCAAGCGGCTCGAGCTCGCCGCGGGCTTCTTCCGAAGCCAGCCTGGCCATGTCCGGATCCTGCTCGCCCGCCGCCATCTCGATCAGGACGGACGCGTCCTCGGCCTTGCGGTTGAGCGCGTCAAAAGGGGTGATGATCTCCCGTTCCCGCGTGACCTGATCGAGCAGTTCGCGGGCCTTGTTGGGGTCATTCCAAAAATCCGGAGCCGAGGTCCTCCGCTCCAATTCCAAGGCTCGGGCGCGTCTTGCGTCCAAGTCAAAGATAACCTCGCATTTCCGCGAGCCGGCCGCGTATCGCGTCCAGCCTTGCCAGAACATCCTCGTTCATGCCTGCTCTCCTTCTGATTTCTTCCGGTCCATCCAGGCCGACGCCAGGATCCACACGATCACGGCGGCCGCGCACGGAAGGGCCCAAATCACGTCGCCAAAGCGGGTGTAAAACGTGCCGCCGAAGCCCGGGGGCGGCAGGCTGACCAGGGACACATCCGACAGCGCCTTCTGATCCGCCAGGGGGCCGGCAACCCCCAGCCAGCCCTCCTCCGATTCGGCAAAACCGGTCCGGTACACGCGGCCATTGGCTTCGATGAACCCCGACGCGCCGGAGTTGGATACGCGCACCCCCGGAACCCGGTTTTCGATGCATCGCATGATGCTCAGGTTCAAGTGCTGGCGATGCTGAGCGGTCCCGTCGAACCAGGCGTCATTGGACTGGTTGATCAGCAAGCGGGCGCCGTCCCGCACGAATTGCCGGGAGAGGTAAGGGAAGATATCCTCGAAGCAGATGGTCACGGAAAAGCGGGCTTCCGTGTCCGGCACTTGCAGGACCGCGGGCACAAGGCCCCGATCCAGGCTCAGCCCCAGCGGGGAAAGCTTCTGCAGAAACGGGAACAGCTTGTCGAAGGGAAGAAACTCGCCGAACGGCACGAGATGCTGCTTGTCATACCGGCCCGCGTCCTGTCCCTTCCGGTCCAGGATTACAGAGCTGTTGTAGATCCCCTTTTCCGTCTCGTAAAGCGTCCCCACCAGCAGCGGCCCGCTCCGCCGCGCCAGCGCTTCCACCTGCGACCGGTAAACGCCAGGCCCCGACAGATCGCCCGGGGTCGAGGTTTCCGGCCAGATCACCAGGTCCGGCCGTTTGCGCGCCAGCGTCTCGCCCGTCAGGACCGCCTCGGCGGTGAGGCTCTCCAGCCGGTCCTGCACCTCCGTGGAAAAAGCGGCATCCCATTTGACATTCTGCGGAACGGCCGGCTGGACCACGCCGATCAGCAGATTGCCGGACTGGGCCCCGTACTCGGCAAAGCGGGACCGCCCCCAAACCGTGCAAAGCGCCATGACCGTGAGGCCCATGAACAGCTCGATATGCGGGCGATAGGGCTTGAGGTTCCTCCAGTCCACATAGCGGGCCACGGTAAATGCAACGGCCGTATTAAACAGCGCGACAACGCTGGAGACCAGGTAAACCCCGCCCCACTCCGCCATCTGGGCAATGGCGGGATTCCCCACCTGTGTGGCGCCCAGGGGATTCCAGGGAAAGCCCGTGAACAGCACGCCGCGCACATACTCCAGGCCGGTCCAGAAAACCGGAATGACCACCACGCTAACCGCGTTGCGCCAGAGCGAGTCCGTTCCGGTCCAGCGGAGCCAGCGCGAAACGGCCCAGGCGAATACGCCCATGTAGAGCGCGCAATAGGCTGAAAGCGCCACCCAGCCGAGCACGATCGCCGGCAGGGGAATGGCGGCCGTCCGGTGCAGGGCCGTCAGCCAGAAGAGCCCGGTCAGCCAGACAACCATGCCGCTCACGAGCCCCCAGCGGAACGCCTCCCGGGGCGACCGGTACCGGGCCAGGAACAACAGCGGAAGAAGCCCGACCCAGGGCGTCGACAGGCTCTCCCACGGGGCAAACCCGGCGGCGATCAGAACTCCCGAGCCGGCGGCGGCAAGGAAACAGGCCAGCCGCCGGAGCGCCTTGCGGCCGGCTTCCGTCATGATCCCGCTCCACAGCATTTCTTGTACTTCTTGCCGCTTCCGCAGGGGCACGGGTCGTTGCGTCCCACCTTCGGTCCGGAGCGCTGCACGGTGGCCGCGCTCTCCAGGGCGCGATCCACCGCGTCGCGCGGGCGGACCGGGGCGGCGGGCGCCGAAACCGGCCGGCGCCGCTCCTCGGGCGCGGGCTCGGAGACGCTGCCGGTGCCGAGCGTCTGCACG
>CAXNFL010000203.1:0-3762 GCA_964201555.1 Kiritimatiellia bacterium | reverse complement strand
ATTCTGCAGCGACTCCTTCTCGATCTTCAGGCGCCGGTAGGCGAAGACGCTCCCCGGCTGGAACACCTTGTGGATGAAGGCGTACACGTTTTCAATCGTGCCGCTATACTGGATGCGGACCGGATATTCCTCCAGGAACAACTCCCCGGTCTGCTCGTCCCGGTGCGAGATCGGCTCCAGCGGCTCCACGGACTCGACCCGCCCGACCTTGATCTCGATGGCGGCGTCCATCAGCTTCTCCACCGCCCGCAGCTGGAGCATGCGCTTGCGCGCATCCTCGTTGCTCAGCACCAGCTCGTCGATGGCCAGGTCGAAGTTGGGCTTGATGCCCCGCTCCTGCGCCTTCTTGGACAGGCTCTGGCGAACCTCGAAGAGGGCCACCTTGAAATCGATCTTGCTGACGTCCTGCGTGCCCTGGATGCTCTGCCGCTCAAAGGTGGACAGCCGCTGCGCGGATTCCTTCCACTCGTCGGCCAGCCGCTTGCCCTCGTCCAGGACGGCGACTTTCCGGTTCGCCAGGGGCATCTCGCCGAGCAGGTAGTTGCCCTTGGCCAGGTCCTCCTGCATGCGGCGGTTCTCCTGCTCCAGCGCCTCGCGCTTGTGCTGCAGCGGCAGCAGGGCGAAAAACCACAGCAGGCCGATGAACAGCGCGGCGGCCAGGATGATGCCGACGATCTGCTGCCGCTCCGAAATTGAACTGGTTCCGATCATGCGCTTGCACTCACAGGGTAATATCGATCACAAACCGCCGGCCGCCCGCCGGGCCCCACTTCTCCGTGTTCTCCTGCACCAGCTGGTCGTCGCCGAGCAGGTCGGCCATGCCGATCACCCCCTCGGCCTTTAGCGACTCGATCAGCTTCCGCACCGAGGCCAGGCTCGGGTCGGAGGTGTAGCCCTCGACGATGATCCGCGAAAAGGCGGGCTCGCCGGTCAGCACGGCCGGCTCGCCCTCCTTGAGCTCGCGGAGCCCCCGCGGCACGCGCCGCGCCTCGGGCTTCACCGCATTGTCCGTCGAAAAATAGGTGTTGGCGTCGGCCACCAGGGTGATCCAGCAGTTGGGCGGAAGCCGCTCGCCGAGGGCGCTGATGACATCGCGGAAGACGGGGCCGTTCTGCAGGAGCACCAGCACGGTGGTCGACATGCGCGACAGCCGGGCGTTGACCTCCTGGGTGCGCTCGATCTCCCGGGCCAGCTCCTGGCAGCGCGCCAGGCTGGCCTGGTCCGCCCTCAGCGCCCGCGTCTTATGCTGGTAATCCCGATAGCCGCCGAAAAGGCTGATGCCCAGCACGAGCGCCGCCAGGCCGGCCGCCCCCATCCAGTAGCCCTTCTGCCGCCGGAGCATCAGCGCTTCGCGCAGGTCGGAGGGCAGCAGGCTGATGTGCCCTCCGCCCAGGCCCGCGCCGGCCAGGGCCAGGCCGCACGCCACCGCATAGACGGCCGGGTCCGTCGCCTCCTCCCGGCCCGCCAGCGCGGTGAGCGGACGCACCTCCAGGGCCAGCTTGTAGGCCAGGAACCGGTCGAACCCCTTGAGGTGGCTGCCCCCGCCCGACAGCACCACCTGGACCGGCTGATCGCCGGCCCCGGGGAAAAAGCTGCGGTAGATGGCGAGGCATGACTTCAGCTCCGAGGCCCAGCTCTCGGCCGCCCCGGTCAACGCTTCCTTCTGCACGGGCTCGGGCGCGTCCATCCCGCTGGCGATCTTGACCGGCTCCGCCTGCGAGGCCGTCATCCGCCGCGCCTTGGCCAGCGCCTCGGTGAAGAACTGCCCGCCGATGCCGAAGCTGCGCGCAAAGCGGATGCCCGCCGGCGTGCCGATGGCCACATCCGTGCCGTTCTGGCCGATGTCGGCATAGGCCGTGACCCCGCCCGCGCCCCCGTGCAGGCCCGCCTGCGCCAGGGCCGCCGCAATGGGCGTCGGCACCACGTCCACCACGTCCACGCCGGCGCCGCGCACCGTGGCCAGCGCTTCATCCGCCTTGTCCGTGCGCACCAGCGCAATCAGGAACCGGCGGACCGTATCCTCCGAGGGGATCGGCGAAAAGCCGTACATCATCGCTTCATTGGAAATCTCGCTGAGCCGCGAAATCTCCATGGCCACCGCCTGCTCCGCGGGCCGCGGATCCTGCGGCGGCAGCGCCAGCGTCTGGAACAGGACCTGGACGCCGCGCAGGCCGATGACACAGGGCTCGCCGCCAAAGCCCAGCTGGCCCAGCCAGCGCTGGATCATCGCCGACGTCTCCGACCCGGCCATGCCGGGCGGCAGCCGGAGCGTCTCCTGGTGCGTCACCCGGGCCACCCCGCCGCGCTTGACGACCCGGACGGCCTTCACGGCAAACTGGCCGACGTCCAGCCCGATCACGGTCTTATGCGCTATGGGTTTCAGGGGTGCGGGCATATCAGATCGTCGGCGTCAGGGTTGGGGTCAGCGGCACCAGCTCCTCGCCGGATTCGGCCAGGATGCGGGCCGTGACAAAGATCAGGAGGTTCTTCTGGTCGTTGCTCTTCTGGTCGTACCGGAAGAGGGCGCCCAGGAAAGGGATCGAGCCCAGGATCGGCACCTTGTGCACCTGGTGATCCTGGCTGGAGGTGATCAGGCCTCCCATCACCACCGTGTCGCCGCTCCGGACCGCCACCTTGGTTTCAATCTCGCTGCGGCGGAAAATCGGAAGCTTCAGGACGGAGAGGCCGTTCGACGAAACCGCGCTGCTGCCGCTGTTGTTATTGTTGTTGCCGCTGTCGCCCGAGCCCACGTTGTAATACTCGAAGCGGACAAACTCGCTGATCTCGGGCTTGAGATTCAGCGTGACCGTCTGGCGGTCCGCGCCCACGCTCGGGGTCACTTCCAGCAGGATGCCCAGCTCTTCCTTCGTCGGCTCGCCTTCCGGAACCAGCTGGGAGGTATACGTGTTTCCTTGCGTGGTGTTGCCGCCCGAAAGGACCTGCTGCAGCCCGAAGTTCTCAAAGTACAGGAAGTCCTCGCCGATCCGGATGCGCGCGGGCTGGTTGTTCAAGGTCGTCACGCGCGGCACCGAGAGGGTCTGCGCCTTGCCGGATTCTTCCAGGGCCTGGATGATCACTTCAAACATCGTGGACGAGAGCAGCCCCTGGTAGGCCAGGGTGGCGTCGAGGGTCGGGCTGGCAACCGTGCCGGTCTGCACGATCTTGCCGGGCTGGAGCACCGCCTGCGGATTCTCGTGGCCGCTGGACTTGAACTCCAGGGCGCGCGTGTTCCAGTTGACGCCCAGTTCGCGCAGGTCGCTCAGGCTGGTGCTGATGAAGCGCGCCTCGATGAGCACCTGCGGGGGCGTCACGTCCAGCGCCTCGATCAGGTCCTCGATCAGGTGCAGGTTCTCCCGCGTGTTCTTGACGATCAGCACATGGGTGTCGCGATCGAACATGATGTCGGTGCCCGCATCGTGCGGCACGAACTTTTCAATGGCCGTCAGCAGGGAGATTCCGGATCCGTCGTCGCCCGCCTTATCGATCGAGGAAAGGCCCTTGCGCAGCTTGTACAGGCGCGTCACCAGGGGCGTGGAATCCACGGACGCCGTGCGCTTCGTCACCCAGATCAGGCTTTCGCCGACGTAAAAGCTGACGTCCAGGTTGCGGGCGGCGTAATCGAGCACCTCGCGCAGCGGCACATTGGTGACGCTCATGGTCAGCTTCTGCCCGCCGGCGATCGAGTCGTCGGCGATGATGTTGATGGCCGCATTCGAGGCCGTGGACTGCGTGAGGGCCATGATGAACACGTTCAGGTCCGCC
>CAXNFL010000202.1:0-3786 GCA_964201555.1 Kiritimatiellia bacterium | reverse complement strand
AGCCGTAAATTTGCAATGCAAAGTTACTTCTCAGTCAGCGATATGGGATCGGGCGTTTTGACTGCCGCACGCCGTGTGGCGCTACACGCTTCGCGCTATCCGTGTCATCCGTGGTTCGGGGTAAGAAGTTTTAACCACTGATAGCACGGATTATACGGATAGCTACGGATGGCGGGGAATGGTTGTTGGTTTTGAAACTACGAAACACTCGAATTACACGAAAGAAGAGACATCCTTTTCCGCCGCACGCAGTGCGGCGCTACACGCTTCGCGCATCATTGGCGCATGTCCAGCGTTTACGTGTGGCGCCGCACTGCGTGCGGCCATACTGCATGCCCCTTCCGCCGCACACAGTGCGGCGCTACACGCTTCGCGCATCATTGGCGCATGTCCAGCGTCTACGTGTGGTGCCACGCTGCAATGGACACGGCGATTCCTCGCCGTTAGCGACATTCGCTTACGGCCGGGAACGGCCGTCTCCAGGTCTACTTCCGAAGCGCGCGCATCAACTCGCCACAAAATGTCAGCATTTCTTCGGGGCGATCTTTCAACCCCACGGGCTGCTCGGCCGTGACCGTCACCATCACCCAGCGGGAGGATTCATGACGGACGGCCCGGTCCCAGGCCGTCCACAGTTTCCAGAGCGCCCGACTCGTCGTATTCCGGTCCCCGCTGAAAATCCAATAGACAAAGGTAGTGCGTCCCCCCTTGCCATTCCGGCCCCTCGGCTGTTCGAGATCGACTCGCTTAACGGGAATGGAGGAATACCCCTCAGGCGATATGGACATCATACTGATTTTCCGCGTCTCGTACCCCTGGGAGAGCAGGCAGCTCTCCGGCTCATGAATACTATCCCGGTTGGCGCCGCTGATGACGAGCGTAACGGAAAACGCCTCTCGCGCATCCTTCGAATACCGCACACGCAAAATCCGGCTATCGGCGGGAAGCAGCTGCTTCTCCCCCAGAGATACCGCAAACAGTTCACCCTTTTCGCAGGCGGGACAACGATATTGAGGGCGCATCTCGCCCAAAACGGACCCCAGTTCGCCGGACCGTGAATGAGTTAACCCGGAGGCTATGGGTAACACACCGGCTTTCGCCAGTTCATCTTCCGTAAACATCCGCAGGCATTGCTCGTTGTGACAATGCCAAACAGGAGAGCCGTGCCAAGGGCCGATCTCTGTCGGCATTTTGTCAGTCAAATAATCCAGATTTCCGGGGCGAATGGCCGGCTCTATCAGCGTCATCACCGCACATATCCCCATCAAAGCCGGGGTCAAGGCAAGCAGAACGGCATCCCTTTTCCCGAAAGACCGTTCCCCAACGCTTGTTGACGGCTTCGACTGAAAGCTCGGAAAATGTGAGCTTATTCTGGCCGGCAAAGAATATTTCGCGATCAAATATCCAAGCTCCATCAGCAACAAAATCGCAACCACGAACACGACGTATCCCGAATAATCGTGATAAAAACCCGTCGCTTTTTTCTCTCCGAAAATCGCCGCCACAATGATAATGGCCAGAATCCGAACCACATTGCCGATCACCGCGATCGGCACCGCGAAGGCAAAGAGCGCCCATTTTCGCCACAGGGTCTTTTGTGTGAAAAACGCGTAGGCGGCGGTCAGCGCGATCATGGCAAAGATCGATCGCAGCCCGCTGCACGCCTCGGCCACATCCAAATTGAATCCGCCGCCAGCCAGGGAGTGGATGCCGGTTCCGATTCTCGTCGTGGGGATGCCAACGCCGTTGGCGATGCCCGCCCCCAAGGTAGCGGCCAGCAGCCTCAATTTCATGGAAAAGAACACGGCCAAGGTGTCGATGGGCAGACACAGGAGCAGAAAGGCGGCCGGGAAAATCAACTGCCGGGCCACTCCCGCCCCCCAAACGGAAAACGGAATCGCCCACACCAGGAGCGCTGCCGCCAGCATACATAGTCGAGCCCCCTCGGCCTTCACGCCCAACCAAAAGAGGATAGCGCCGAACAGCACAAAAAGGAGACCTCGCACGTCCGGGCCGTCCATCGAATCAACGATCGCTTTTCTACGGATAAAAACCACATAAAGGCTGACCAAAGGAAGAAACGGCGCGTGCCCCAGATCCGCGCTGCCAGACCAAATGCGACGCAAGAGGAAAAGCAGCGGCGTGGGCCCGCCACCGAAGCCCGAGCTGACGGGAAGCGCCGTAAAAAGCCAGAGCCACACGGCGGCAGCGACGCCGAAACAAATCCACGACCCCTTCCGCCAGCGCTTATGGGAGATATCAAACATGTATTATTTTCCCATATTTAGCTAATTGGAGCAAGCCGCAATGAAAGTTATTGGGGTTACAACTGTGCTCCGTTTTCTGGAGCTGGGACGCCTCCGTCCCGCTCTGACGGCGTTCGCCACCCTCAACCATACCGGGACGAGGGCGTCCCGACTCCAATAGATCCTCCGCGGAACCGCATACGCCCGCCTCCTTCTTCCCGCAGTCTCACCCTTTCAAAAGGCGCCTCACCGTTTCACATACATACGCCAAATCATCCTCCTTCAGCCCCGGATACACAGGAAGGGTCACCACTCCACGCCAATGGCGTTCGGCGTTCGGATAATCTTCGGGATTCAAGCCATAGCGCTCCCGATAATAAGTCATGCGGTGAAGCGGCTTGTAATGTACGGACAGGCCGATTCCGGCTTCGTTCATCAGCTCGATAAAACGATTCCGCTCAACGGGGCTCTTCTCGTTCAGCACCACACAGAACAAATGCCAGGAGTGATCCTCCTTCGCGCCATGACAAACGGGCAGATCCAGGCAGAGGATATTCGCCAGGCCCTTGAAATAATACTCGGCGCATCGCTGTCTTTCCGTGCGGAACTCATCCGCGCGCTCCAGCTGGGCCAGGCCGATGGCCGCCGCCACGTCGGGAAGGTTGTACTTGAACCCGGGGGCGACCACGTCGTATTCCCAATTCGCCTTCTTGGCCGTGAACCGATCCCAGATATCCCGGTTGATGCCATGCAGTCGCATCACCTTGGCGCGCTTGTAAATGGCTTCGTCCTCCGTCACCAGCATCCCGCCCTCACCCGTGGTGATGGTCTTGTTGGCGTAAAAGCTGAAACAGGTGACATCGCCAAAGGCTCCAATCATCCGGCCCCGATAGCGCGTGGGGAACGCATGCGCCGCATCCTCAATCAGCTTCAGGCCGTGCGCCCGGCATACGTCCACCAACCCGGGCTTGCCTCCATGCTCGCCCATCTCGGCCGCCTGCCCTCCGAAGTGAACAAGCATCAGCGCCTTGGCCCCCGGGTGCTTTTGAATGGCGTCTTCCAGAATGGCCGGCGTGATCAGGCAGGTGCCGTATTCGACATCCAGAAAAACAGGATCCGCGCCCATATACCGGATCACTTCCGCGGAAGCCGTAAAGGTCATGGTCGGAACGAAGACTTTATCGCCGGGCCCGATGCCGACCGCCTCGCAGGCCAGGTGGAGCGCCGCGGTCGCGGAATTGACCGCGCAGGCATATTTGCCGCCGACTTTTTCTGCGAAGCGCTTCTCGAACTCCATGCACTTCCCCGCGGTCGTCAGCCAGCCGCTTTCAATCACTTCCCGGACGTACTTTAATTCATTGCCGGAGCAGTCCACCTTAGAAAAGGGGATTGTTCTTATGCTTCCTGAATTCTTTGAGTTCATAATTATACCCGACTCCTTAAATCCTTGACGCTAAGCGGGGATACGGCTCTTCTGTGGCGCCGCACTGCGTGCGGCGATCTTATCCTTCTTCCACCGCGGCACGCAGTGCCGCGCTAC
>CAXNFL010000201.1:0-3812 GCA_964201555.1 Kiritimatiellia bacterium | reverse complement strand
TGCGGCGCTGGCGACTGCGACCGCGGCGTCGGAGGTGCGGGTCGGCGAGGGGGTGTACCGGTTGCCCCGCCAGGTGATCCTGGACAAGGGCATCCTCCTGCGCGGCGAATCCGGCGCGGCACTGACGATCCTGACGGCGCAAGCGGTCTCGGGCCGGCGTGTGATGGAGCTGTTCCCGAACGCCGCGAACGGCGCGATCGTGGAGGGGTTCACCCTGACCGGCGGCAGCCTGCCGAGCCTCCAGTTCGGCGCGGGGCTCCACATGCTGGGCGGAACCGTGCGGAGCTGCATCATCTCGAACAACATCATCTCGGGACGGAATACCCAGGGCATGGGGGTGCGGATGACGGGCGGATACCTGCTCGACTGCATCGTGAGCGACAACCGGGGAGCCGCGGGGGACGGCAGCGGATCAAATAACACGGGCGGCGGAATCCTGGCCTCCGGGGGTGTGATTGAGCGTTGCCTGATCCGGGACAACCGGATCACCTCGGCGACCACCGCGTACGGCGGGGGCGTTTTCCTGGACGGCACCGTCGTCCTTCGAAACAGCCTGGTGATCAGCAACTACGTCAACAGCGTGACGGTCGGCAACATCCGGGGCGCCGGCGTCTACTGCAACGCGGCGGGCAGCCGCGTTGAAAACTGCACGATCGCGGATAACTATGTGGATGTGGGCAATTCCGCCGGGCTGTACCTGAACAACGGCGGCGTGACCAACACGATCATCTGGCGCAACCATCTTTCCGGAAGCGATCCGGACAACCTGGCGAATCACCGGAATTATGAGATCATCAAAACCAATCTGGGGTACTGCGCCAGTTACCCGCTGCCGCCCGGGTTGAACACCATCGCGAGCGAGCCGCAATTCGTCGATCTCGCCAGCGGGAACTACCGGCTGATGGCGGGGTCGCCCGCCATCGACGCCGGGATCAATCTCGCGGCGGTGACGAACGACTATGATGGCGCGGCCCGCCCCGTGGATGGCAACGACGATGCCGTCGCCGTCACGGACATGGGCGCCTTCGAGCTGAACCCCGCCGCGATCGAGTCACTCACCTGCAGTTTTTCGGCCGAGCCCTACCAGGGCGTGAACAGCCTCGAGGCGGTTTTCACCGCGGTTGCGAGCGGGCCGGGCTCGGAGTCCGTTCACTACTTCTGGGACTTCCAGAATGACGGCGTTTTTGAGTCGGACGGATCGGACAAGGCCGTGGTCACGAACCACTACGGCATCGGGATTTATTCAGTCAACCTGGTGGTCAGCAATAGCCTCGGTGCCGGCACGAATCAACTGCGGGCCGGCTACATCCAGGTAGCGTCCTCCCTGGCCTACGTATCCACCAACGGCGGCCACCTCGCGCCGTTTGAAACGTGGGCCAGGGCGGCCACCAACATCCAGTCAGCCATTGACACGGTCGCCTCCGGAGGCCGGGTCCTGGTCAGCAACGGCGTGTACGAGGTGGGCGAATCCCTTTCGATCAGCCGGCCGGTCACGGTCAGCGGGGTCGGGGACGCGGCTGCGACCATCGTCCGGCGCGCGACAAATGTCCCCGCCATGCGCCTGGTGTATGTGGGCGATCCGGGGGCCGTGTTTGAAGGGTTCACGATCCGCGGCGGCACCCTGGCCAGTTCGTCGGGTATCACGGGACCGGGCGGCGCCGGCGCTTACGTGGAAAAGGGGGTCGTGCGTTCCTGCATCATCGTGAGCAATTCCGTTATCGGCCGCTATGCCTGCGGCGGCGGCGTCTATCTCAGTTCGGGAGGGTCGGTCGAAAACTGCCTTGTGATCGGCAACGAGGTTGGCGGCGGGAACATGGGCACCACCTATGGCGGCGGCATCTATATGGCCGGCGGCACGGTTATGAATTGCACGATCGCGGGCAACAAGGCCGTCTATGACGCTTCCATCGGCCGGGGGGGCGGTCTTTACCAGTCGGGCGGCGGCGTCACCAATACGATCATAGTCGGGAACACGGCATCCGCCGGAAACCCGGACGCGGGCAGCAGCGCGGCTTCCCCCGGGTTTTCCTGTTCGCCGGAGCTGGCGGAGGGCGTGAACGGTAATATCACCGGCGACCCGGCGTTCCGAAATCCCGGAGCGGGCTACGGTCTGGCCCATGTCCGGGGCGACTATCATCTGGGCGGGGGTTCCCCCTGCCAGAACGCGGGCCTGGTCCTGCCCGGAATGGCCGTGGCGACGGATCTCGACGGAGAACCGCGGATCCGCCGGAACCTGGTGGACATGGGGTGCTACCAGGCGCTCCCCCCCCGGGGAACCATCCTGTTCATCCGGTAACGGCGCGTATGGTGTTCCAGAGACTCCCCCCCTTGCGGGGCGGGAGTCTTTTTTTTGTCAGCTTTGAAGCCGGCTTTACCTGAAAAATGGCAATGAGGTGCCGTTGACAATAGTCATATTGGTTGCGAGACTTAAGATGACACAAGTGGCCACGTGCCCGCGGCCCAGGCGCCGGGGGAGTTGATTCAAAACCGTGATGTGATCCGGTCGTCCAACAGGATTGAGATATGGCAAAAATAGACATGCTCCTGAAAGAGACGGTCAAGCAGGGGGCCAGCGACCTCCATGTGAGAGCCACCCTCAGGCCCCACTTCCGCGTGAGCGGCGAGATGGTGCCCATGATGGAATTCGATCCCCTGACGCCCGACGCGGCCATTGAGATGCTCCAGGAGATCATGCCGCCCATGAACAAGAAGCAGTTCATGGATACCTGGGACACGGACTTCGCCTACGAACTCAAGGGCGTGGGCCGGTTCCGCGTCAATATCCTGATGGGCAGCACGGGGGTTGGGGCCGTATTCCGGGTATTTCCCCACAAGGTGCCGACGGCCGACGAATTGGGGCTGCCGAAGGTGATCCGCGATTTCTGTGCGCTTAACAAGGGGCTGGTCGTCGTGACCGGTCCCACCGGAAGCGGCAAATCGACAACCCTGGCCGCCATGATCGACCTGATCAACAAGACCCGCTCGGACCACATCATCACCATTGAGGATCCGATCGAATTCGTCCATATTCCCCAGAAATGCCTGATCACGCAGCGGGAGGTGCATTCCCACACCGGGAGCTTCGCCAATGCCCTGCGCGCCGCCTTGCGCGAGGACCCGGACATTGTTCTGGTGGGCGAAATGCGCGATCTCGAGACCATTGAAATCGCGATCGAGACGGCGGCGACCGGGCATCTCGTGTTCGGCACGCTGCATACGAATACCGCGGCGACGACGGTCAACCGGATCATCGACAAATTCCCCGGCAGCCAGCAGAACCAGATCCGGACCATGCTGGCGGATTCGCTGAAGGGCGTTGTCGCCCAGACCCTGTGCAAGAAAATACCCAAGGGGCGGGTGGCGGTCATGGAGGTGCTGGTCGTGACCACGGGTGTCGCCAGCAACATTCGCGAGGGCAAGACCCATCAGATCCCCTCCGCCATGCAGACGGGCAAAAACCTGGGCATGCAGACCTTCGGCGATGCCTTGCTGAAACTGGTCGTCGACGGCGTTATCTCGCCCCGGGAAGCCTACGGGAAGGCCATCGACAAGGATATCCTGCTCAAGCAGATGGAGGCGGCGGGGATCAAGCTGGATCTGAACGAGGGGAAGGCGGGGGCCGCCTCCGCGGCGCCGCTTTCCGAGGAAGCCGCGGTCATGGAGGCCTTCCTCAGCCTATGCCGCGAAACCACCCGGTTGGATCCCTCCAACGCCGAGGCTTTGAACAACCTGGCGTGGATGCTGGCCACGAGCGTCAACGCGGAGGTGCGTAACGTCGAAGAGGCCATGCGCGCCGCGCACAAGGCCTACGA
>CAXNFL010000200.1:0-3818 GCA_964201555.1 Kiritimatiellia bacterium | reverse complement strand
GTGGTTTCCAGACGCATCCCGATCAGGGCGGCCGTGTCGCCTATCATACCTACGCTTCCTTGCCCGCCACCGAAACCGATGGAAAACTGACCGTTACCGAACCCGGGTGGACGGTTGTCGAACAGCAGGAGGTTAAGGGTGCTAAATCGACTGTTTTCGTACGCCTTACCCGTGAGGGGCAGGAGTCGTGGTGGCTCGTCAGCCATGCGGATTCCGGCGTCTCTCTCAAGGAAATCCAGACCAGTGTGGTCAAACCCGACGGCCGGCTCCTCATTAACGGCGCACCGGCCTCAAAGGAAAACACGCTGCGTCAGGTCGGTAACATCGAGCGTCTGTGCGGCAAGGATGAGGCCCCTCAGGGCCGTGTCTCGCCACTCGCTTTTCTCGCGGCGGTCTCCCATAAGGACACCCTGATCCGTCGCTGGAAAGATGTGCGTTTCTCCGACAGCGAGGGCGCCAAAATCACCGCCTACGTTCCCACCACCACGCCCGGTAACCTCTTTATGCGGCCGGGCCTCAAGTTCAAAGTCCAGGGGACACCACTTGAGCGTCTCGACTTCATCTCGCTCATGCTGGCGCTTTTCCTTGGTACCGCCGCCCTGCCCCACATCCTGATCCGTTACTACACGGTACCCAGTCCGTCCAGCGCCCGCAAATCCACCATTGTGGCCATAGCCGCCATCGGATTCTTCTACATATTGACCCTGTTCATGGGCATTGGCGCCGCCATCAATGGCGTTATTAACCCGGCGGACAGCAACATGGCCGCCCCGCTCCTGGCCCGTTCTTTCGGGGAACTGCTTTTCTCCATCATCTCGGCCATCGCCTTCGCCACGGTGCTTGGAACGGTCAGCGGCCTGATCGTTGCCGCCTCCGGCGCGGTTGCCCATGACTTCTGCGACCGCTTCCTGAACCTGAAGATGGATGACCGCACCAAGATCCGCGCCGGCAAAATCTCCGCCTTTGTCATCGGCGGCCTAGCCATCATGCTGGGCATCCTTTTCAAAGGCATGAACGTTACATTTCTCGTTGGCCTCGCCTTCGCCGTTGCCGCCTCGGCCAATCTGCCGGCTATCCTCATGCTTCTTTTCTGGAAGAGGACCACCGCCAAGGGTATTGTCGCCTCCATCTTCATGGGCATCGCCTCCTCACTTCTGCTCATCGCCTTCTCGCCGGAACTTTACAAGCTCTACGGAATGGATCCCGCTGCGGCCCCTTTCCCGCTCAGCAATCCTGGCATCATCTCCATTCCGCTCAGTTTCATCACGCTGGTGGTGGTTTCCTTGTTCACCAAACGTAATCCGGACGCCGAGCCCTCCGCCTGACGGTGGTGGTGGACCCGGGGTCCGCGCGGGATAACAAAGAAATGCGGATCTGGCATGACCACGCCAATACGAGTCGACTTTCACTGCCACTCGACCTGCAGTGATGGTTCCTTGTCGCCGGAGGCCCTGGCGGACCACCTTGCCGCCGGCGGCGTGGCGTTCGCCGCCCTGGCGGACCACGATACTCTCGAGGGGCTCGACGCTTTCCGTAACCGGTTGACCCGCCTTGGCGTCGGCTGCCTCTCGGGCGTGGAAATCACCACCCGATTCCGTGGACGCGATGCTCACCTGCTTGCCTACGGCTTTGACCCCACCCACCCCGAACTGCGCGCAACCCTCTCCGCCCTTCGTCACGGCCGCGAGCCCCACATCGAGAGCATCACCGGCTCGGTCCGCCATCACCACCTGCAACTCGCTCGCCAGGCCGCTCCATCCACACCCGACGGCGGGATCGAGATCGCCGATGCGATCGCCCTTGTCCACCGCGCCGGTGGCAGTGCCTACCTCGCCCACCCGCTTGTGCTGGAGCCGGATCCTGCCCGACTCGACGCCCTGCTTCCCGATCTCAAGGCTGCCGGCCTCGATGGCATCGAGGCCCTCTATTCGGCCTTTTGCCCCGAGGATCGGACCGCGTTGTGCGATCTGGCCCGTCGCCGCGGCTTGTTGGTCTGCGCCGGAACCGACTTTCACCACCCAGCAGCCGATAGGCAGCAGGTCGGCATCGATATGCCTGTCGAGATGTGGAAAGCCTTCCGTGACGCCGTGTTCTCCGGGGCGCACCGCCCCGCCAATCCCCCCGATGACCGCACGGCGGTGCTCCGCCCCCGGCGCATGAACTTCGCCTTCCGGATTGTGCTTCCGGCCGTCATCGCCATGATTCTTTTTGCTGTCGCGCTGCTGGATATCATCCTGCCCGCGATCGAGCGGTCGCTGCTCGAACGGAAGAGGGAAATGATCCGCGAACTGGTCAACTCCGCCTGGGGCATTCTGGCCGAGGCAGAGGAGGAGGTTAAAAACGGGCTCGTGACCCTTGAACAGAGTCAGGCCCTGGCCAAGAGAAGAATTGCCATGCTCCACTACGGGCGAGGGGGCAAGGACTATTTCTGGCTCCAGGACATGCACCCCAGGATCATTATGCATCCCTACCGCCCCGAGCTCGTGGGACAGGACGTCTCGGCCTTCCGCGATCCGCGCGGCGTCCGGATCTTCGTTGAATTCGCCGATCTTGTTCGCCGTCAGGAGGAGGGCTTTATCAACTACGTCTGGCAGTGGAAGGATGATCCGCGCCGGCTTGTACCCAAGGAGTCCTACATCCGCGGTTTCAAACCCTGGGGCTGGATCATCGGCACCGGTATCTACATTGAGGACGTTAAAGCGGAGATCGACCGGTTCGAGCGCCACCTTATCAGGATCTCAGCCGGCATCGCCGGCCTGATTGCCCTGCTCCTGCTCACCGTGATCCGCCAGAGCCTTAACCTGGAACGTAAACGCCGCGAGGCCGAGGATGGCCTCCACGAGTCGACCGAGCGCTACCGGGCCCTTGTCGAAGCCGCCCCCGAGGGAACGCTCCTCGTGGTGGATCACCGTTGTCGCTACGCCAACCCCACCCTCCTGCGCCGGCTCGGTTACGCGGGGCATGAAATCGAACTACTGGAACTCGCAGATCTTCTGCCCGCCCGCCCCGGCAACGAACGCGCGTGGGAGGTCGTTCTTCAACTCCGCCAGGGAGAGGATCACCTTGGCGGCATCGAGGCCGTGCTCCAGCGTCGCGACGGCAGGCTCCTTGAATGCCTCCTCGCCTTCAGCCGCATCGCCTACGCCGGCCGCGATGGCCTCGTCGTTCAGGCCCGCGACATCACCCCGCGCCGGGAACACGGAGACGCCCAGCCCGACGCTCGCGACGAACACGACAAGCAGCTTGCGGAGGCGGCCGCCAACGTGCCCGTTGGCCTCTTCCGCGCCCGCGCCCTCCGGCGCGCCGTCGTGCTGGAGGCCAACCAAGCAGCCCTCCAGCTCCTGCCCGCCCTCGGGGTTCTTCCCAGTGGCCTTCCGCCGTCGCTTGCGGATATCTTTCCCGACGATGAAACGTTCGATGACTTCTGGCGCCGGCTCGAGCGTGACGGGACGGCCCGCCAGCGGATTCACCCGCCGGTCGCCACCGGGCCGGCCCGCACACTGACCCTTGATGCCCGTCTCATGCGGGATGAGGATGCGGCTCCCCGCTATATCGACGGCCGGATCGAGGACACCACGGCCGATGCTCAACGCGAGGCCGATCGCGAGTCTCTCATTGAACGGCTCCAGACCTCCCTGCTCTACCTCCATGAACCGGTGGACCGGCTCTGTCACCCTCCCACCTTCTGTGCCGCCGACACGCCCGTCAGCGAGGCCGCCGCCCTTATGACCGCCCAGGATTCCGAGGCCGCGCTCGTCTGCGGCGAACACGGAGCCCTTGCCGGTATCGTTACCGACCGCATGCTGCGCGCCCGTATC
>CAXNFL010000199.1:0-3864 GCA_964201555.1 Kiritimatiellia bacterium | reverse complement strand
AGAGCCGCGGGTGGCCAGGATGAGCCCGCCCAGCCCGGTGACCGTGAACCAGAACCAGATGGCATCGGAAAGGAAATCGGGAAGGAAGGCGGCCGCATAGAAAAGGAACAGGCCCAGGAGCATCAGGCGGGGCAGGGGGATGGGAATGGGCTGGGTGCGGCGCAGGCCGGTGAGCAGGCGGGCGACGGACAGGGCGGCCACGAACCGGCCCATGTAAATGCCAAGCCCCCAGAGGGTCGTGGTGACCAGCGCCAGGGGAATGCCCAGCAGGGAGACAAACAGGACGAAGGCCGCCAGGGGAACCAGCGTAAAGGCCGCCAGGCCCACCAGCAGCGTGCGCCAGGGAAAGGTTTCCATCCAGAGCGCGGAGCGGGACACCAGACGCGGGGAAAAGAGGATGAAGAACGTGCCGGCGAGAATGGCGCCGATGAACGAGAGCAGGGTCGTGATGAGGCGGAAAAGGAGGTCCTCCTTCGCCGCAACCGTTTTTTTCTGGGTGATTCCGCCATCGATGACGGCCTCCCGGGCCGGTATGGGGGCGACGGGGCTCTCGCAGGTCAGCGCCCCGTGGATGCGGGTATTCGAAAGGATCTCGATTTCGCTGGCTTTGATGGAAACGGAGCCGTTGACGATGCCGTCGAGAATCACTTTGCGGGCCTTGATGATCAGATTGCCGTCCACCGTGCCGCGGAGGATGATGTAGTCGGCCAGGATCCGGGCGGAGCCCACGACGATCGAATTGGTGTCGAGGCTGACCGTCGTGGCGGCCACCCAAAGGTTGCCGCCCACCCGGTTGTCCAGGACCAGCATCTGGCTGGCGGCCCGGAGATGGCGCTCCACGGGACCGTAGACTTCGATCTTCTGGCCCGCCGCCCAGAGATCGCCGCCGACCGAGCCCTTGATCGTGATCGTCCCCGAGCCGGGTTTGGACAGCCCGGGCCGGCTGGCCCCGGCAAAGAGGAACAGGTCGTCGCGGGCATCGCCCTCGATGACGACGGACCGGGCCAGGACCCACTGTTCACCGGTGAGGAAGGAGTCATCCGGGACGGCAAAAAGGTCGGTTTGGGTGAAGGGAAGGGCGTTGATATCGGTGTCCGCGGGGGCGGCCCGCAGGGCTGTGCCCAGGAGGCAGCCGAGAAATAGGATCGTCACGCATCTGTTCATGGGTTCATGATGCCACAGGCCCGAGGGCTTTGCAAAGCGCCTTTTCGTGACAAGGCGGGCGCGGCGCGCTAGAATGCGCGAACAGGAGGAGCCATGGACCTGACAGGCAAAACCATTCTTGTGACCGGCGGGGCGGTGCGCATCGGTCGCCGCCTCTGCGAGCGGCTGGCCGAAGCCGGCGCCCATGTGGTCATCCACTGCCGCCATTCGGGCGTTGCCGCGCAGGAGCTGGCCACCCGGCTCCGCGAGGGCGGCCGCTCCGCCTGGGTGGTCCAGGAGGATCTCGACTCGGAAGCCGGCTGCGAGGCCGTGATCAGCCAGGCCGTGAAGCTGGCGGGCCGACTGGACGGCCTGGTGAACAATGCCGCCGTGTTCCACAAGCGCGGCCTGGCCGAAACCGACCTGAGCCACCTGATGCAGGAGCTGCGGCCCAACTTGATCGCGCCCCTGCTGCTCATCCGCGCGTTCAGCCGCGTGGCAAAAAAAGGCCATATTGTGAACTTGCTGGACCGGCGCGTGGCCACCCTGGAAAAGGGGGCGCTGGCCTACCAGCTTTCCAAACGGGCGCTGGCCGACCTGACGCGCCTGGCCGCGGTGGAGCTGGCGCCCGCCTTCACCGTGAACGGCGTGGGGCCGGGGCCGGTGCTGCCCCCGCCCGGAGAGAGCGAAATCCCGGACAAGGCCGGCCGCGTGCTGACGGGGAGGCGGCCCACCGTGGATGAGGTGGCCGATGCCGTGCTGTTCCTGCTTCAGGCGGATTCGGTGACCGGGCAGGTGTTGTATGTGGATGGCGGTCAGCATCTCATGGGGGGCTGAATGGATACCATTTTTTTGCGGGATCTTTCGGTGGATTGCATTATCGGGGTCAACCCGGATGAGCGCGTGGAGCGCCAGCTGCTGATCCTGAACCTGGAGCTCGGGCTGGATCTTTCGGCGGCGTGCCGGACGGACAATCTCGAGGATACGATCAACTACAAGGATATCCAGGACCGCGTGGTGGCCGAGGCGGAGTCGAGCCACTGCCTCCTGGTCGAGCGGCTGGCCCAGCGGCTGGCGGACGTGTGCCTGGCGATTCCGCGGGTGCAGACGGTCACGGTGACGATCGACAAGCCCCGCGCCCTGCGCCTGGCCCGCTCCGCGGCCGTGCGCATTACCCGCATGCGGTAGCTGTATCCACGCCGTATCCCTTCGACAGGCTCAGGGCAGGCCGGCGCGGCTACCAGAACATCCGACTGTGGTCAGACGATCACAAAAAAACAGGCCGGAGTGTTTCCACTCCGGCCTGTTTCAGCTATCGGTTAATCGACCCTCAGGCCTTGGGCGCCTCGGGGGTTTTGTTCTCGGTGGCGCACGGCGACATGGCGGCCAGCTTGGTCAGCATGTCGTACTTCGCGGCGAACTGCTTGTCGGCCTTGCCCATCAGTTCGGCGGCGTGGGCCGGGTTCATCTGCTGCAGCACGCGGAACCGGTTTTCCTTCATGGCCGATTCGCTGAACTTCATGGTCGGCGGCTTGCTGTCGATGACCAGCGGGTTCTTGCCTTCGGC
This sequence comes from Kiritimatiellia bacterium, assembly GCA_964201555.1. Taxonomy (GTDB): domain Bacteria; phylum Verrucomicrobiota; class Kiritimatiellia; order CAIKKV01; family CAIKKV01; genus CAIKKV01. The sequence continues at coordinate 1,154 of CAXNFL010000199.1, read as the reverse complement.
CGTCAGCGTCGGGTTGTACCGGAACAGCGGGAAGTGGCCGGAGGCGACCGCATCCTTCTGGTTGTTGACGCCGGTCACCATGTTGATGCCGTGGTTGATGCAGTGGCTGTAGGCGATGATGAGCGCCGGGCCGTCGTAGGCTTCGGCTTCCGCGAACGCCTTCACGGCCTGGTTCGGATCGGCGCCATACGCGACCGTGGCCACATAGATGTGCCCGTAGGTCATGCTGATCAGCGCCAGGTCCTTCTTGTTCATGGCCTTGCCGCCGGCCGCGAAACGCGCGACCGCGCCCATGGGAGTCGACTTGGAGGCCTGGCCGCCGGTGTTCGAGTAGACCTCGGTGTCCAGCACCAGGATCTTCACGTTCTCGCCGGATGCCAGCACGTGGTCGAGGCCGCCGTAGCCGATGTCATAGGCCCAGCCGTCGCCGCCGAGCACCCAGACCGACTTGCGGACCAGGTAATCGGCCAGCTCGCCGAGCCGCTGGCAGGGCCCGCACGCGCAGCCCTTCACGAGCGACTTGAGAGCCGCCACGCGGGCGCGCTGGGCCTCAATGCCGTTCTGCGAGGTCTGGTCGGCGGAGAGGCAGTCCGCGAGCACCTTCTTGAGCTCGTCCTTGCACGTGTCCGTCGCCATGATCTGGGTGGCCAGCTCGCGCGCTTCCTCGTTGAACTTGTTCACCGCGAGGCGCATGCCGAAGCCGAACTCCGCGTTGTCCTCGAACAGCGAGTTGGACCAGGACGGCCCGCGTCCATCGGTCCGCTGGCAGTAGGGCGTGGTGGGCAGGTTGCCGCCGTAGATCGACGAGCAGCCGGTGGCGTTCGCGACCATGAGGCGGTCCCCGACGAGCTGGGTGAGCAGCTTGACATAGGGGGTTTCGCCGCAGCCGGCGCAGGCGCCGGAGAACTCGAACAGGGGGCGCAGGAGCTGGCTGCCCTTGAGCGACGAGCGGTTGATCTTCTCCTCCGCCACCTCGGGGAGGTCCAGGAAGAACTTGAAGTTCTCCGCCTCGTGCTCGCGCACGTCGATCTGGGAGCCCATGTTGATGGCGCGCTTGCCGGTTTCCACCTTCGTCGCGGGATCCTTCTCGCGGGCGGGGCAGGAGTGGACGCAGGCGCCGCAGCCCGTGCAATCCTCGGGCGCCACCTGGACCG
>CAXNFL010000198.1:0-3872 GCA_964201555.1 Kiritimatiellia bacterium | reverse complement strand
TGATGAGGGGCGAAGGCGAGGCGACGTGGAATAATGGTCCCGGCGCCTCCAGCCTGAGCCCCTCAGGGCGCCAAAGCGCGCGCCAGGCCGTGGCCGAAACGCCGCAACCCGCGTCACGCAACCGACATCCGTATTCATCGTTCCGGCATGACGCGGGCTTGCTCCGCGGACGGGGACGTGATAAAAGAAACCACATGAAGCCAGCCCTATTCTGGACCGATTCCTTTCTTGAGCTGATCCGGCGCGCCTCCACCGACCTGCCGGTCGATGTGGAGGGCCGGCTGAGCACGTTACGCAAGGCCGAGGAGCCGGGCAGCCGGGCGGCCTGGGTGTTCGATACGCTCCTGGAAAATGTGGCCCTGGCCCGCTCCCGCAACCAGCCCTTATGCCAGGACACCGGAACCCCCTTGTTTTTCATCCGCACCCCGCGCTCGTTCGATCAGTCCATCCTGGAGAAGGCCATCCGCGCAGCCGTCGCCAAGGCCACCCGCCGCGGCTGGCTGCGGCAGAATGCCGTCGATTCCATCACCGGCTCCGCGTTCACCGACAATCTCGCGCCCGGGCTGCCCTCCATTCACCTGGAGCAGGCTTCCATCCGGAGCGTGGAGGCGCGCCTTATACTCAAGGGCGGGGGCAGCGAAAACATGGGCGTCCAGTACAGCCTGCCGGATGAGTCGGTGGGCGCCGGGCGCGACCTGGAAGGCGTCCGACGGTGCGTCCTGGATGCCCTCGTGCGGGCCCAGGGAAAAGGCTGCGCCCCGGGCTTGCTGGGCGTCTGCGTCGGGGGCGACCGCTCCGCCGGCATGCTCGAGGCAAAGCGGCAGTTCCTGCGCCCCCTGGACGACCGCTCCCCGGTTCCCGCCCTGGCCGCGCTGGAGGAGCGCCTCGAGCGCGAGGCGCTGGCGCTGGGAATCGGGCCCATGGGCTTTGGCGGAAAGGGAACGGTGATGGGAATAAAAATAGGGACACTGGCCCGGCTTCCCGCCTCCTTCTTTGTTTCCGTCGCCTACATGTGCTGGGCCTGCCGGCGGCAGGGGTTCATCGCGCGGCCCGACGGTTCCGTCATCCGGTGGCTGGCATGACAATCAAACCGCTTCATGCCCCGTTCGATGCGGCCCGGCTGGCGTCCCTGCGCGCGGGGGACACTGTCTCGATTTCCGGGCTTATCTATACGGGCCGCGACCGCCTGCACAAGTATCTGTTCGAAGGCGGCTCGTCGCCCGTGCCGCTGTCCGGCGCCGCGATCTATCATTGCGGGCCGGTGATGGTGGAGGCGAAAGGCGGCTGGCGCGTCGCGGCCGCGGGGCCCACCACCTCCATCCGCGAAGAGCCCTACATGGCGCGGATCATCCGCACGCTGGGCGTGCGGGTGGTGATCGGCAAGGGCGGCATGGGGCCGGGCACGGCGCTGGCTTGCGCCGAATGCGGCGCGGTCTACCTGGAGGCGGTGGGCGGCGCCGCCCAGGTTCTGGCGGCCTCCATCCAGCAGGTCCGGGGCGTCCATTTCCTGAAGGAGTTTGGTCAGGCCGAGGCGCTTTGGGAGCTGGAGGTGCGTGATTTTCCGGCGCTGGTCAGCATCGATTCCCTGGGAGTTAACCTGCACGCCGAAATCGAGCGCGCCTCGCGCGACGCCTACGCCCGCCTGCGGGGTGGCTCGTGAGAGCCATTTTCATGGGCTCCCCCGAGTGCGCCTGCCCGGCCCTCGACGCCCTGGCGGCCATGCCGGACGTGGAGGTGGTTGCCGTAGTGACGCAGCCTGATCGTCCCCAGGGTCGGGGGCTGCATCTTCAGCCCTGCGCAGTCAAGGCGCATGCCCTTCAGATGGGACTGCCGGTTCTCACGCCGCCGAAGGTGAACCTGCCCGAGGTGGTGGCGGAGCTGGCGGCGTTGAAGCCGGACATCGTGGTGGTCATGGCCTTCGGGCAGATCATGAAAAAGGGAATCCTCGAGCTGGCGCCCCTGGGCTGCATCAATGTGCATGCCTCGTTGCTGCCCCGCTACCGCGGCGCCGCCCCGGCGCAGTGGGCCATTGTCCGCGGCGAGACCATGACCGGCGTCACCACCATGCGCATGAACGAGGGGCTCGATACGGGCGACATGCTGTTGACGCTCGAGGTGCCGATCGACCCGGAAGACACCGGCGGTTCCCTGCTGGTGAAACTGGGGATGGCCGGCGGGAGGGTGCTTCCGCCGACGGTGGAGGGGCTGCGGAGCGGAACGCTCCAGGGGGAGCCGCAGGATAGCCGGCTGGCGACCCTGGCCCCGAAATTGAGCAAGGCGGACGGCGTCCTGGACTGGCGGCTTCCGGCCGCGGAGCTGGCGCGGCGGGTGCGGGCCTTCAATCCCTGGCCCTGTTGCACATGCGAAGCGCCGGCCGGCTCCGGGAACGTCATGCGGGTGTTGAAAGTCCGCGAGGAGGCGGGCGCGGGCGGGCCGGGCGAGGTGCTGAGCGTCTCGGGCGAGGGGCTGCTCGTGGCCTGCGGGGAAGGGGCGCTGCGGCTGCTGGAAGTTCAGCCGGCCGGTAAGAAGAGCATGAGCGGTTCGGATTTCCTCCGCGGCAGCCGCCTGGCTGCCGGGAGTCGGATGGGCTGATTTTTTCTGGAAAGGGTACAACGCATGGCTGCCGTCGATGAATGGATTGTCCGGGAATATTTCGAGTTCCACGGTTTTTTTGTCATGCAGCCCCGCAAGTACCAGGTGCCCGGCCGCGCCAAGACGGCGATGGAGGAGATCGACCTGATCATCTGCCGGCCCAACCTGGCGGAGCAGCGGCTGCCCGACCGGATCGTCTGGACGGGCGCGGATCTCTCGGGCGTGGCCCGGGCCGTGGTGGGGGTTCGCGGCTGGCATACGGAGCGTTTTTCGGCCAACACGTTCGAGCAGGCGCCCGACATCCTGCGGTTCGCCGAGACCGACGTCGTGCGGCTGGCGGAAAGGCGCTTCGGGGCGGCCGGGGTGGCGAAAGTGCTGTGCCTGCCGCAGCTGCCCGCCACGCCCGAGCTGCGGAACCGGGCCCTCGACGTGCTGAAGGACCGCGGCGTGGACGGCGTGCTGCCGTTCCCCACGCTCCTCCAGGAACTGGTGTCGATGATCGATGTGAACAAGAATTACGAAAAGTCGGATGTGCTGCAGACGGTCCGGATTCTCAAGGCTTATGGCCTGCTGACCGTGGAGCGGCAGATGGATCTCTTTGAGCGCAAGAAGCGGCCGGCCCGGCGGAAGAAAAAGCCCGCGCCCGTCACGCCCGCAGGTGCTGCAGGAGAATCTTGATCCCGATTCCGATCAGGGCCAGTCCGGCGATCACTTCCATGACGCGCTCGTTGACGTGCCGGGAATGGCGGCCGATGTAGACGCCCGCCAGGGAGATGGCGAAGGTGATCACCCCGATCAGGATCGAGGGGAGGACGATGGCCATGTGGCCCAGCCCCATCGTGACGCCCACCGCGAGGGCGTCCAGGCTGGTGGCGATGGCCAGGATCAGGAGAACGGAGCTGTTCAGCGGATCCTTTTCCTCTTCAATCTCTTTCAGCTTGAAGGATTCGTAAATCATCTTGGCCCCGAGAAGGGTCAGGATCACAAAGATCACCCAGTGATCGTACGAGTTGATGTACTGCCGCAGGCCGATGCCGGTCAGCCCTCCGATCACCGGCATGATGGCCTGGAACAGGCCGAAGGCGAACGCGATTTTCAGCGCGTGGTGCAGCTTCAAGTTGCGGATCGCCATGCCGCTGGCGACGGCGATGGCGAACGCATCGAGGGAAAGCGCCACGGCGATCAGCACGAGGGACCAGAAGCTCATGGCTTGGCGTCCTTGGGTGAGTAGAAGAAGCCGCGGCGGTAGACGCCGCCCAGCTCGGAGTCGCTCAGCACGC
>CAXNFL010000197.1:0-3982 GCA_964201555.1 Kiritimatiellia bacterium | reverse complement strand
AGCCGGCGTCGTCGGCTTGGCCACCAGGGTGGGGTTCATCTTCCGGGAGATGCTGGTAAAGGAGAGCATGGTGAAGGTGACCAGGACGATGGTGGCCGTGGTCAGCGCCGTGCGGATGCGGCGGCGCTTCATGTTGTTGACGCCGATCAGCATGGCCTGCTGGCTGACGGTCGAGTAGCCGACTTCGGTAAACTCGCTGGCGGAAAGGTTCTTCAGGAGGAACTGCATTTCCCCCTCAAAACGGCCGTGAAGGATCCAGATCACGAACAGGCCGAGCGTGCCCATGATGAAGCCGAGGAAGATGGCCTCCGGGTATTGCGCCACCCGGAAGGCGGGATGGATGAAGCGGAAGAGCAGGAACGTTCCCACAAACAGGGCCGAGAAGATGCCCATTTCAACCTCGATGCGCGAGGTGGTGAAAAGCATCTTTTCCAGGAAGAAGCAGAAGGGCAGGAGCAGCGCCATGTAAAAGATGACCGCCTTCAACATGTCATTCGTCGTGGCCATGGTCTGTTCGTAAGCCTTGACCTGGGCCCCGAGCGCCTTGTAGAGGTTCCGAAGGTAGGAGGGGTAATCGTGCCGGCCCTTGGCCTCGACCAGCTGCTTCTTGAAGCCATCGCCTTGTTTCAGGAAATCCTGGGCAAGCTCATCGGTCACGCCCTTCATGCCGTGGATGCGAGCGCTGTTCAAGGCGGACATGTCCAGCACGGAGTTGTAGAAGAAGTCAGGTCCCATTTCCGCCGCCGACAGGAAGCCGATTCCCTCCGGCTTTTCGGCCGTCGAGTTCAGGGCCAGTCGTTTTTTATTCGTCAGCAGCTTGATGCGGTCGTCGGGCTGCAGGAAGAAAGAGGCCGGCCCCATGGTCCGGAGAGGCATCCGCTTCTCGGAGAATGTTGTCGTGGCGCCCGTGAGGCCAAACTTGCGGGGCGAGGTGTTCTTGCTGCCCGAGAGGAGGAGGTACGGTTTCTCGCGCTGATCGATGTTCAGGGAGCTGATGAGCGAGGTGTCGTCGAAGGAATAGACGGGGAACTCGGTGCAGGGAAAGAGAGCCAGGATCAGGGTATCCGCCAGGATGACGTTCGAGTTGACCTTGATGTGAACCTCACCCGCGTCGATCGTATGGTCAACGCGCGTGGAGGTTGCGTCGAGGTGGTACGCCGCGCTGGGGAGCGTGATGCCCGAGAGGCGTTCCTTGATGCCGTAAATGACACCCGCGGCCCGTTCATCCGTCAGGACCGTGTAGATGTTCGGCACTTCGCCGCTGATCTTGGGTTCGACGGGGTTAGGGGGGTAAATGATGATGATGCTGTTGGGAACGGGAATCTGGGGAAGGACCGAGGCGGCGAACTCGTCGAATCTAAAGCTCTTGATCTGGATCGACCACTGGCTTAAATCCAGGGGCGGCTGAATCAGCTCGGACGAGCGGGTGATCACCGGGTCGGACAGGATTGCCTGGAACAACTCGGGGACATAGGCCGTCACTTCGGCGGCCTGGTTGTAATCAAAGGCGGCAAAAGAGTCGGCTGGCGTGAAGACGGGTCCGAAATCCGCGAACACGGTGTTCAGGCTGAAGGCCGGAGTCTGGTAGGCCCCGACGAAGAATCCGATGCCGGGTGTCGCTGTCTGGATGTAATGGCTTTCAGGCAGGCCGCCGAAATTGGTCAGGGTGTCCTGCAGCAAGTTCGGTTTTCGGCCGGCGGCCACGGCTTCCATGGCCGCGGAAATACGCATGGTGCTGGTTCCCCAGGCCTGCGCCCAGCGGCGGGTCGGCGTCACGCCGGTGAAGGAGGAGAATCCGACGAGGGGGTTGGCCCAGTTCAGCTCCAGGGCGATGACGAACGGGATGGAATAATTCTGGGCGGCCTGGCGGATTTCGCTGTTGGCCAGGCTGACGGCGATGTCGTGCCGGTTGAGATCCGCCGCGATGCGGTTGTTCTCGACGATTTCCTTGACGTAATCCTTCAGCAGCTGGCGCTCTTCCGTGGTCAGCCCGGGGTCGTTGGCCCGGTCGAGGTCGCGCCCCAATAAAGACGTCTTCAAACCGGCTTTGTTGAAGAGGGTTAGCACATGAACATACTTGTTCTGCCGGGTGGCGAGCGTCTGGATCTCCGCATCGATGGATTTGATTTTCTTTTCCAAGGCGGCGATCTGGGCGGTGTACTCGGTGCTGGATTTCTGGCGCAAGGCCTTGATCTGGTCCGCCAGGGCGTCTTTGCTCCGCTCCATGCGGGCCCGGTTGCCTTTGATCTCGTTGACGTCGCGCTTGGAGAGCGCCACGATGGGCTCCTTGATCGTGACCAGGCGGCCGATCGATTCGTCCGTCATGTTCCGGAGGTCGATCAGGAACCGATCGTCTTCGTCATCGTTGGTGCCGTCCAATTTCAGCTTGCTGTATTGGGTGACATACAGCTCCTGCATCCGCAGGTCGGACGAGAGGGTGTTGCGTACGGTTTCGACTTCGGCGGGAGCCGCCAACAGGTTCCAGGCCAGCATGCGTTCGCCGAGGAAATACTGGGTATGCGCGTTGACGGCGGCCAGCATGACCGAGCGGGCGGGCGGCTTCTTCGCGAATGAATCAAGCAGGCGGGTCAACAGGAAGAGGTTGGCGCCTCCCCGGGCGCTTTCTCCCAGCTCCGGCACGATGCAGCTGCCATCGAGGGGGGCCACGAAGACGGGCATTTCGCGGCTGAGGGCGGGGTCGGAACCCGGAACAATGACCCAGAGGTCACGCAGCTCAACCCGCTCCCAGCGGGAGGGCGTGGCGTCAATCCGGACTTCGCAGGTGCGCGCCCGGCCGCAGGCGGCCAGCAGGGACTGGCTCTGCGCCTCGGTGGCAAAGAAGCGGGGCACCGCCACTTCCGTGTTCGGCGCCTTCGCCACGGCGCTGCGGTTGTCCATGTCGCCGGCATAGAGGAAGACGAAGCCGCGCACGCCGAAGCGAAGCATGTCCTCCCAGGCCTGGCCGGACTGGAAGTTCATGACCGCAACGGCCCCGTTCAGGTCAATGCCCTTGATGGCGTCCAGATCTTCCACGGCGCCATTGCCGAGAAAAACGAGGCGGGTGGCAAAGCGGGATTCCGTGAAATTTCCGGGGCGGAACCACGAGGGAAACATCGGGTGAACGGGAACCGTTTCACCGGAGGGCAGGGTGACCGTGGTGGCGCCGGGAATGAAATGCATGGCCGGAAAGTTGATCTCCCCATGCTGAAAGCCACTCTTGGCGAACAGGCCGGCGATCTTATCTTCCATCGCCCGGTTGCCGGGCGAGCCGGGAGAACGGTTTTCGCATCCTTGAAAGAAAGCGGCCATCTCCTGCTTGAGGGTTGCGCCCGCTTCCGGCGGGGCCCAGGATTCGGCCGCCTGCAGAAGGGCGGACAAAGCCAGGAGGACGACGAACGCGCTCCCGGTTAAAAATCGATTCACTTTCACGGACAGGCTCTCCTGTGAGTTAGGGGATGACGAGGGAAATGATTTTTCGCTCCGCCAGCATGCGCAGGAAGGCGGCCACGCTGACTTCGGCTTCGCGTTTGTTGAGGCGGTATTGCGCGGCAAAGGCGTCCATGATCTGCTCGACGGTGCGGACGCCGTCGACGAGTCCATAGACGGCCGTGCCGAGCTCGTCGAGCTTGAACCGCTGCTCGAGCGTCGGGGGCATGAACCGGGCCAGAAGGCCTTTCGGCCGCGGCCCGCGGATGACCAGGTCGATCGCCCCGTCGGCTCGCGGCGTGCGCACGAACCCCCCGTTCAGGACGGGGATGGCGTCAAGCGATTGGCGCCGGTTAAGGGTGGCGGTCTTGGACATCAGGGGCCTTTAATGCGATTCGTCGCCAATGTGGCCGACGCGGATGGTGAGGTTCTTGCGCTCTTCGAGGCGGTCGATCTGTCCGTCCCGAATCCACAGGATGCGGTCGGACACATCGAGCATTTTCATGTCGTGCGTGGCCGAGATGACCGTCACGTTGTCCTCTTCCTTCAGCTGGCA
>CAXNFL010000196.1:0-4026 GCA_964201555.1 Kiritimatiellia bacterium | reverse complement strand
ATCCGCCCATTTTAACCAGCCGGCGGTGGTGCCGCTCCGCCATATCAGGCTTGGCTTTCAGCCAGGCGTCCAGAATGGCATCCGCCTGATCCTGGGGGGTGTACTTCTGCGCCAGGACGAGGACGTTGGCGTCATTGTGGGAGCGGGTCATGGCCGCCATCTCGGCCGTCATGCACAGCGCCGCCCGCACATGCGGATACTTGTTGGCCGCCATGATCATGCCCTGGCCGGTCGTGCAGACCAGCAGGCCCTGGCCGGCGAGGCCCGTGGTCACCGCGGAGGCCACCTTGTTGGCAAAGTCGGTATAATCGCAGGAGGCGGTATCCGAGCAGCCGAAGTCTTCGACTTCGATCCCGCGCGCCCGGAGCATCCCCTTCAGGTGCTCTTTCAGCTCAAAACCGCCGTGGTCGGCGCCGATTGCCCATTTCATGGCTGTCCCTTTCCGCCCGACCGATCCGATCGCTCGAGCTCATGCACGGCTAAAACCAATTCCGGGAACGCCGCTTCGATCTCTTCCAGAATCCGCACGTATTCCCCGGAAGACTCGCCAAACGGGTCTTCCACATCCCCGCCTCCGGACCGACTGTCAAACTCCTTGAGCAGGCGCACCTTGTGCGCGGCGTCCGGAAAGCGCCTCAGGACGGTCATCCGGTGAAATTGCGTCATTACCACAATCAGTCCGGCTTCGTCAACCAGTTCCCGAGTCAGCCTCGAGCTCAGATGCGCGGTGCCGTCGATTCCGCGCTTGGCCAGCAGGCGGACCGCCAGCGACGAGGCCGGAAATCCGTCCATGGCTTCGGTTCCGGCCGAGGCGGTCCTCCACCCGATTCCCGACTGGCGCAGCCGCTCCCGGAAGCTGTACTCCGCCATCATGCTGCGGCAGGTATTGCCCGTGCAGACGAACAAAATCACGGGCGGCTGGGCCAGCTCGCCCTCCGGAATCGCGCCCGCCCGCAGGATCTGGAACGCGCCGCCGGCCAGGCGCACCACGCTGGAGGCGGTTCCAATCCGGCAGGGGCCGCCATCCAGGGCCAGCGCGACGCCGTGCCCCAGCGCCCCGACCGCCCCGGCCGCGGTCGTGGCGGCCGGCTCGCCGCTCCGGTTGGCGCTCGTGACGCGCAGCGGAGTACCGGCCTTTTCGAGAATGGCGCGCATGACGGCATGATCGGGCACGCGGAAGCCCTCCTCGCCGCCGGGCGTCTCCAGCACCAGGGTCAGGGGCCCCGGCCAGTACCGGGCCGCCAGCCGGCGCGCCCGCGCGCCCATCACGGCGCCGTAAGCCAGCACCTGGGCGACGCTCGCCGCCATCAGCGGCAGGGGCTTGCCCTCGTCGCGCCCCTTCAGCTCATAAATCCGGCGCTCGACGCCCGGCACGCGGGGATCCCCCGCGAGCCCGTAAACCGTTTCCGTGGGCACGAGAATCAGGCCGCCCGCTTCCAGCGCGCGGACCGCTTTCTCAATCACGCCGGGATCCGGGCGGTCCGGGTTAACGGGGATCGGCTGCAGCGACGGGGGCATGCGTTTTCTCCGGAAGGATGGCGAGCGCTTTCAGGCCGAGCAACAGATCCACCGCCCGGGCCAGCCCCGGATCGGACCGGACACGCGAAAACAATTCGAGATGCCGCCGCGCCAGCGCGTCCAGCGGCTTGCCCGTGCGGGAGGTCAGGTTGGTCCGGATATCCGGCCGGACCGGCGCGTCCGCCGGTACGTGCACGTGCGGGGCGACCCCCACGCCGGCCCACGTGGAGCCGTCGGGCCGGACAAAGCGGCCCGTGGCCACGAACGCAACGCCGGCGCCCGCCAGGGCGGTGAGCTCGCGCCGGGCGGGATCGCCCTTCGTCGCCGTCCCCACCAGCATGACGCCCCGGTTGCGGGCCAGCACGGCGGCCAGCAGTTCGGCCGCGCCGGTGGTCCGGGCATCGGTCAGCATCAATACGGGAACAGCGGCGGCGGGGGCCGGAGGCGCGGCGTGCAGCTCCAGGTCTTCGCCGGCGGCGTCCTGGACCGCGTACAGGAAGGTGTCGGGCGCGGCGAAGTGGGCGGCGATGGCGTCCACCGCCGTCACGTTGGTCCCGCCCGCGCCGCGGCAGTCGAGAATGAAGCCGCCGCCCAGGGAGGCGGCCCGGGTCAGGCCGGTGGCGGTCAGGGCGGCCACGGCGTCATTGATCCCGGCGGCTTTCAGCAGGACGATCCCCTCGCCCAGCTCCTGCAGCGCCGGGGGGTGGGCGGCGGAGCCCGCCTGGGCCGCCTCGAAGGCGGCCGCGCCGGCCTCGTCGAAAAACAGGGCGCCCGGATCGGCCAGCCGCACCACCGCCTCGGTCGCCACGCGGGCGGCGGCCCGGGGCTCCACCGACACGCCGCGGGCCTTGAGCACCGCAAAGACATCGGCGGCCGGATCCAGCGGGGCAGCCTGGCAGAGGACGGCTAGCAGCAGGGTCATCATCCCGGGCGGGCCGCGTTCAACTCCGCCTGGAGCTTCTCGTTGGCGGCCGCCACCTTGTCGGCGAGGCTCTTCTTGTGCATCACCAGCCGCTGCGCCAGCGCGGGGTTGGCCAGCGCCAGGATCTGGACGGCGAGAATGGCGGCGTTCACCGCGCCGGCATTGCCCAGCGCCACGGTGCCCACCGGGATGCCGGCCGGCATCTGCACCGTCGCGAGCAGCGCGTCGAGCCCGTCCAGGGCGCCGCCCTTGACCGGAACGCCGATGACGGGCAGCGTGGTGTGCGCGGCCAGGACGCCGGCCAGGTGGGCCGCGCCGCCGGCGGCGGCAATGATCACCTTGAGCCCGCGCCCCTGCGCCTCGCTGGAATAGGAACACGCCGTGGCGGGCGAGCGGTGCGCCGAAATCACGCGCACTTCGTAGCCCACGCCGAAGGAGTCGAGCGTCGAGGCCGTCTGCTTGATCAGGGGCCAGTCGGAATCGCTGCCCATCACCACGCCCACTTCGATTGCTTTTGCCTTGTCCATGAATCCTCCGTCGTTAACTGTTAAAGACCCCGCTTCAAGGCCCGGGCCGCGATGTCGCGCCGGACCTGCATGCCGTCGAACGTGATGCGGTCCACGGCCTCGTACACCCGCCGCACGGCGGCGGACATCGTGGGGCCGAGCGCCGTGATGCCCAGCACGCGCCCGCCGGAGGTGACGGCCTGGCCGTCCTTCAGCGTCGTGCCGGCGTGAAAGACGATGACGTCGTCCAGGGCGGCGGCCGCGGCAAGGCCGCGGATGACGCAGCCCTTGGGATAGGCGCCGGGATAGCCGGCGGAGGCGGCGACCACGGAGACGCAGGCGGCGGGCTTCCAGGCCACGTGCGACTCGCGCAGCGTGCCGTCCACGCAGGCTTCCAGAGCGGGCAGCAGGTCGGAGGCGAGCCGGGGCAGCAGGGCCTGCGTCTCGGGATCGCCGAACCGGCAGTTGAACTCCAGCACGCGCGGCCCCTTGGCCGTCATCATGATCCCGGCGTAGAGCACGCCCTTGTAGGTGATGCCGCGGCGCTTGAGCTCGGCCAGCGTGCGATCGAAGACCTGCTCCTTGATCACCGGCTTCCACTCGGCCGTCATCACGGGCGCGGGCGAATAGGCCCCCATGCCGCCGGTGTTGGGCCCCTGGTCGTGGTCGAAAATACGCTTGTGATCCTGCGCGGAGTCCAGCATCACGACGCGCTCCCCGTCCACCAGGGCCAGCACGGAGACCTCCTCGCCCTCGAGGAACTCCTCGATCAGGATCCGGTTCCCGGCGGCGCCGTGGGTGTGCTCCACCAGGGAGCGGCGCACGGCGGCCTCGGCCTCGGCCGGGGTGGCGCAGACGTCCACGCCCTTGCCCGCGGCGAGCCCGTCGGCCTTCACGACCAGCGGACCGCCCAGCCGGCGCACATAGGCCAGCGCGGCGGCGGGATCGGTGAACGACTCGGAGGCGGCGGTGGGCACGCCGGCCGCGGCCATGACTTCCTTCGAGAAAATCTTGCTGCCTTCGAGCTGGGCCGCCTCGCGGCAGGGGCCGAAGATGCGGAACCCGGCGGAGGTGAAGCGA
>CAXNFL010000195.1:0-4079 GCA_964201555.1 Kiritimatiellia bacterium | reverse complement strand
CGTTTAGTATGCACGTTTGAGCGTCATTTGAAAAGAGAATCTCTGGATTCCTGTCATTATATTTATTAACATGCCTGCCAACGAGGAGAGCGGCATGAGCGAACAGCGGGCGAGCGGGGTGACGGGAGGCGACCCGATTGAGGTACGGCCCATGGAGGCGGGGGATCTGGAGGCCGGGCTGCGGCTGGCCGGTGCGGCGGGCTGGAACCAGCGGATCGACGATTGGCGGCTGGTTCATACGATGTCTCCCGGAGCCAATTTTGTGGCGATTTTTGAAAACCGGCTGGTCGGCACCACGGTCACCGTCAACTACGGCAACCGGGTCAGCTGGATTGCCATGGTCCTGGTGGACCCGGCCCTGCGCCGGCGCGGGATCGCCACGCGGCTGATGGCGGCGGCGCTCGGGGCCCTGGCGGGGAGCGAGACGATCAAGCTGGACGCCACTCCCGCGGGGCGCGAAGTCTACCTGCGTTTGGGCTTCGTGGACGAGGGGGTCGTGACCCGCCTGCAAACACCGGCCGCGCCCCCGCCGGCGGCCCGCCCGGCCGGGATCCGGCCGATGACCCCCGCCGACTGGCAGGCGGTGCTGGCCCTCGACGAGCGTGTTTTCGGGACACTCAGGGCCGCCCTGCTGCCGGGGCTGTTTCACCTGGCCCCGGGCTATGCCTGGGTGGCGGAAGGCCGCTCCGGGCTGGAGGGCTTCTGCCTGGGGCGGCCTGGCATGCGGGGGGAATACCTGGGGCCGGTCACGGCGCTGGGCGTGGAAGCCGCCCGCGAATTGGCCCTGGCCGCTTTCGGCGCCATGGGCGGGAAGCCGGCCCTGGTGGACGTGCCGGAGTGGCAGCCGGAGTTCCAGTCCTGGCTGAAAGGCCGGGGATTCGAGGAACAGCGGACGTTTGCCCGGATGCGCAAGGGGCCGGAGGCGTATCCCGGTTTGCCGGCCAGCGTGTTTGGCATTGCCGGGCCCGAGTTCGGCTGATCACTCCGCGGGCGGCAGGGAGATCCGGATGAGCCGCGCTTCGCGGCCTTCCGGACTCAGCGTGTAGGAGCGGACCGCGGCCGGCAGGAGCCCCGTGCGGCCTTCCGGCAGCCGGCTTTCGTTCGCGCCCGATCGGATCCGGACCGCGCCCGACAGGGCGAAAAAGGCATGGAACGAGGAACCCGTGGCCCGCTGCTCAACGGGCCCTTGCAGGGTCACCTCGTCAAGCTGAAAATAGGGACAGTGGAGCCGGCGCACGCACCGGAAGCCGTTTTCGTCGTGAACCGCTTCCGCGGGCGTCAGGGCCGCCGCGGCATTCTCCCAGCGGATCGTTTTCAGCGCCTGCTCCACGTGCAGGGGGCGCGGCTTCCCGTCGGCTCCCGGCCGGTTCCAGTCGAAGACCCGGTACGTGGTGTTGGAGCTCTGCTGGACTTCCAGGATCAGGCACCCGGCGCCGATGGCGTGAACGCGGCCGCCCGGGATAAACAGCAGGTCGCCGGCGCGCACGGGCACGCGCTGGAGCAGGTCTTGTACGGCGCCCTGCTCCAGGCCGCGCTGAAAGGCCGCGGCGGTGACGCCGGGCCGCAGGCCCGCCCAGACCGCGGCGTCCGGCGCGGCGTCGAGGAGGTACCAGCATTCGGTCTTGGCCTCGCCGCCATCGCGCCGGGCGGTGGCGTCATCCGGATGCACCTGCACGCTTAGCTTGTCGGCGGCGTCGAGGATTTTGACGAGCAGGGGGAAGCCGGGCTGCGGGCGGCCGGTCAGGCCGGCGCCGAAGCGGGCGGCGAGGCTGTGCAGCGTTTCGCCGGCATAGGGGCCGCCCTCGACCACGCTCATGCCGTCGGGGTGATCGGCCAGCTCCCACGACTCGGCATAGCGGTCCAGCGCGGGGGCGTCGCTTCGCCCGAGCCGCCGGGGCAGGTCGACGCCGCCCCAGATGTAGGGCTTGTAGACGGGGGTGAAGCGAAGGAGGGCGGGTTGGATGGCTTCGGGCATGCGTTTAGCCGGCGTCGGGGTTGTAGTCGGGATCTTTCCTGCAAAGTTCGACGTAGTTGCACAGGCGGCAGCAGCGGTAGTCGAGGGTCAGGTCCCAGTCCTGCTGGGGCAGGGGCTTGTTGGCGGCGATGTCGTTGTCCACCAGGTAGTCCGTCATTTCGCCCACGGAGTCCGCGATGCGGGTTTTCACGGCCTCCAGGTCGTCGGCCGTGATCGCCAGCTGCCGGCAGGCGCCTTCCGCCAGGTATTCGATGAAGATGTCGACCTTGTCGGGGCTGAACCCGTGCTTGACCTGCGCCCAGAGCCCGTAGAGCTTGAGCTGGGCGGCGTGGGACTCCTTGGCCTTCCCGGCTTTCCAGTCGTGGATGTGCAGGCGGTCGCCTTCCCGGTAGACATAGTCGGGGATGGCGTAGATCTTCATGCCGTTGAAGTCGAAGGATTCCGGGTCGCCCCCGGAGCCGATCACGGCCACGCGGATTTCCTGGGCCGGGTTGAGGTGGGAGAGGCGGGGCAGGACGGTTTCCATGAAGTGGGTGATGCAGGTGCGGGCCTGGGCCTTGACGGCGTCGATGACCTCGGTTTCGCGCTCGGCGGGCCATTCCTGGTAGTAATGCTCGCGCAGGCAGATGTGCTTTTTGCAGTTCTGGAGATAGAGCTTTTTGCGGGACTCGGTCCAGGCCCGGTTCAGGTGCGGGCGCGCCCCGTTTTCATAGGCTTCGTCCACGGTCACGGCCACGCCGGCCTGATGGCGGCGCAGGGCCCACATGACGGCCTCCTCCACGGCGCGGCCGAGGGTGGACCAGGCATTTTCCATTTTGCCGAGCCGGTAGGCGTCCTTCTGCAGGGGGGAGGCGTCGGGGCTCCAGCCGCCCCACATGGCATATTTGGCCCAGAAGCGTTTCCGCCGGCAGAGATCGAAGTCTTCCGCCGCGCTGAACGACCAGGAGAATGTGTTGCGTAATTCGGCCATGTTTTATGAATCCTCGATTTTTCAGTTTAGCCTGCGACTGGGGTTTCAAGCAAGGCGGAAAGGAAAAAAGACGTAAGGGGCGTCAGCGACGCAAGGGACACGAGGGACGAAAGGGATAGGGAAAGGAAAACAAGTTGTGCGGGAAAGGGCGGAGGGCCTAAGATAGCGGGATGGCAAAACAAACCCGCTTTATCTGGGAGCTCCGCGTGGCGGCCGTGCTGATTGGCGCCTCCGTTGGGCTCTATGGACTCCTGTTCGCCTGCTTTCACGACTTGCGGCATATCTGGCTGTGGGCGCTGACCAGCTTGGCCTTCCTGCCGCTTTCGGTCCTGGTGGTGACGGTTTTTGTCGACCGACTCCTGTCGTACCGGGACCGGGCGCTCCGGATGGACAAGCTGAACATGCTGATCGGCGCCTTTTTCAGCACCCTCGGCACCTCGCTGCTGGGCCGTTTTGCCGCCTGGGATCCGGCTGTCGGCGAATTACAGGCCGCCTTCGGCCGGCCGGAGGTCTGGGGCCCGTCCTTTGACGAGCGGAAGGCCCGCGCCCAGGCCGCCCGCCATAGCGCGGAGCTTGTTCCAAGCCGGGGGGAACTGGCCGAGCTGAGGGCCCTGCTGACGGCCCGGGCCGATTTCCTGATCCGGCTGCTGGAAAATCCGAACCTGTCCCAGCACGAGGAGTTCAGCGATCTGCTGAGAGCCGTGCTGCACCTGACCGAGGAACTGGCTAACCGGTCCGATCTGTCCGCCATCCCCGATTCCGATCTCAGGCACCTGGCCGCGGATGCCCGCCGCGCCTATAACCTGCTCATCACGGAATGGGTGATGTATGTGGCCTATCTGCAGGATCATTTTCCGTACTTGTTTTCCCTGGCCGTGCGTTTGAATCCCTTGGATACGGCGGCCACCCCCGTCGTAGGGAAGGATTGACATGACCCGAGGACTCCTTGTTGGGGTGAGTGTCGCGCTGGCTGCCGCTCTTGGCTGCGGAAAACAGGCTCGGCCTGTCGGGAGCCCGCCGGCCCCGGCCTCTTTCAGCGGCGAGCGGGCACTGAAGGAGGCGGCCGATTTCACGGCGCTGGGGCCCCGGGTGGCGGGCACGCCGGGCGCGGCCCGAGCGGCCGAGTACCTGGCC
>CAXNFL010000194.1:0-4120 GCA_964201555.1 Kiritimatiellia bacterium | reverse complement strand
GGGATGCGCTTCGCGATGCGCTGGATCCGCGCCTTCGGGCGGGCCGGCGGTGAGCAGGAGAATCCGGGAAACATGAGCGGAATACTGGATACGTTGGTCTCGCCGGCCAGCCTGAAAACCCTTTCCCCGGCGCAGTTGTCGGCTCTCGCCGCGGAGGTCCGCGAGCGCATCATCGAGACGGTCAGCCATAACGGCGGACATCTGGGCGGCAACCTGGGCACCGTTGAGCTGACCTTGGCGCTCCTTCGCGTGTTCGATGTTCCGACGGATAAAGTTCTTTTCGATGTCGGCCATCAAAGCTACGCGTACAAGATCCTCACCGACCGGCGGGATCGCTTTTCCACCCTGCGGCAGACGGGCGGCATTTCCGGATTCCCGCTGCGTTCCGAAAGCCCTTACGACGCCTTCGGGGCCGGCCACGCCGGCACGGCGCTGTCCGCCGCCATGGGCATGGCCGTGGCCCGCGACCGGCGGGGCGGAACGGAGAACGTGGTCGCCGTGGTGGGCGACGGCGCCCTGGGCAACGGCGTTTCCTTCGAGGCGCTGAACAACATGCGCACGGCGAAAAAGCTGGTTGTCATCCTGAATGACAACGAGATGTCGATTGCCGCCAACGTCGGGTCCGTTTCGCACTACCTCGGCGGGCTGCTGGCCAATCCCCGGTACAACCGGTGGAAGGGCGACATGGAAAAGGTCGTCAAGAAATACGTGACCGGCGAGCGGCCGAGATCCCTTTATTACCGGATCGAAGAGTCGATCAAGAGCCTGTTTCTCCGCAGCGGGCTGTTCGAGGAGTTCGGCCTGCGCTATATCGGCCCGATCGATGGGCACGATATCGGCCTGCTGGAAAATGCCTTCACCATTGCCCGCGATTATCCCCGGCCGATTCTGCTTCACATCGTCACGCAGAAAGGGCGCGGGTATAAGCCCGCCGAAGACAATCCGGAGAGCTGGCACGGAACACCGCCTTTCGATCGGGCCACCGGGGCGCGTCAGAAAAGCGACCGGCCGGGCTACTCGGAGGTGTTCGGACGCACGCTCGAACGCCTGGCCTCCCGGGATCCCCGAATCATGGCGATCACGGCCGCCATGCCGACGGGAACTGGCCTCCGCGGCTTCGCCAAGGCCTTCCCGGATCGCTTTTTCGATGTCGGGATATCCGAAGGGCATGCCATGGTCTTTGCCGCCGGCCTTGCCGCCGGGGGATGCCGGCCGTTTATTCCCCTCTACTCGACCTTTTCCCAGCGCGCCGTGGACGCCTTGATCCACGACATCTGCCTGCAGAATCTGCCGGTCGTCGTCGGGCTGGATCGGGCCGGGATTGTGGGCGATGACGGCCCGACGCATCATGGCGTGTTCGATATCGCCCTGCTGGCCGGCATTCCCAATCTCGTCTTCGCCCAGCCCGCCGACGAGGCCGAATTGGCCGCCATGATGGAGTCCGCCCTGCTTCGCAAGGGGCCCACCGTAATCCGCTATCCGCGCGCCCCGGGGCCCGGCATCTCGTTTGAGGCCCCTGTTGCGCCTATTCCCGAGGGCCGGGCCCAGGTGGTGGCCCCGGGAAAAGACGTGCAGCTGTGGGCGCTGGGCGATATGGTTCCGGTCGCCTTGGAGGCGGCACGGCTGCTCACCGAGGCGGGCCTTTCCGCGGGCGTCGTGAACGCCCGATTTATCCGCCCTCTGGACGAGGCGCTCCTGGCGGAGCAGGGTTCCGGCGCGAAGCTGTTCGCCACCCTGGAGAACGGCATCCTGACCGGGGGATTCGGGTCGCTGGTCGAGGCCGCGCTTGTGCGGCGGGGCTACGCCGGCCGGATTGTCCGGTTCGGGTGGCCCGATGAGTTTATTCCGCACGGCGATCCGGCCGTGTTGTTCGAGCGGTACGGGCTCACGCCGGAGGCCATCGCCGCCCGGCTTCTCGCGGTGTGGAAGCTCATGCCGTCATGAAGGTCCGGTTGGATCAGCTCGTGGTGCAACGCGGCCTGGCCGCGAGCCGTGAAAAAGCGCAGCGCCTGATTCTGGCCGGAGCCGTGCGCGTGAACGGGAACGTGGCTGACAAGCCCGGGCATACGGTGCCGGATGATCCCCTCACGGAAATCGCCGTCGCCGCCCCGGAACGATTCGTCAGCCGGGGCGGCCTCAAATTGGAAAAGGCATTCGAGGCGTTCGGGCTCACCGCAACGGATCGCGTTTGCCTGGATGTCGGCGCTTCCACGGGCGGCTTCACCGATTGCCTGCTGCAGCACGGAGCGGCGCGGGTGTATGCCGTGGACGTGGGGCGGGGGCAGCTCGACTGGCGCCTGCGCGGTGATCCGCGGGTGATTGTCCGCGAGGGAATCAATGCCCGTTACCTGCGGCCCGGCGACCTGCCGGAGCGTGTTTCCTTTTGCGTGGTCGATGTTTCGTTCATTTCCTTGACGAAGATTCTGCCGGCTGTTACACCACTCATGGATGCGGGTGACCTGGTGACCCTGATCAAGCCCCAGTTCGAGGCTGGTCCCGATCAGGTGGGGAAAGGCGGCGTCGTGCGGGACGAGGGGGTGAGGGCTCGCGTCGTGGAAGAGATCCGGTGCTTCGGCGACGCGCTCCCCGGCCTGTCGTGGCAGGCCTACTGCGAATCGCCGATTCGAGGGCCGGCTGGCAATGTTGAATTCCTGGCGTGGTGGAAACGGACATGAAACTGATAGGCGTGACCGCTCCGAGAGAGAATCCCCGAACCGAGGGGATGCTGGCCCGTTTGGCCCTTTGCACGGCTGCGCACGGGCTTACGCTCGTGGCGTGGGACGAGACGGCCGCTCAATTGACGGACATGGGCATTCCTTTCCGCCCGGGTCGGGTTGACCAGGCGGACGCGCTCCTGGTCCTGGGCGGCGACGGCACGATGTTGCGGGCCGTGCGGGACATGGGCCAGTCGCCCCGCCCCGTGATCGGGGTCAATATCGGAAGCCTCGGCTTTCTCACCAGCGTGACCGACAGCGATCTGGAGCGGGCGGTGGACTGCCTTGCGCGCGATGCCTTTACGACCAGCAGTCGTTCGATGGCGGCCTGCCAAGTCGTGCGGGACGGGAAACAGCTGGGCGACTTTCTGTGCTTGAACGATCTCGTGGTGCGCAACGGCGATTCCGGCCGGATTGTGGCCTTGGAGATCTCGGTGGACGGGGGAGCGGCGACGCCGATTTCGGCGGACGGCTTGATTATCGCAACCCCGACCGGAAGCACGGGCCATTCGCTCTCGGCCGGCGGCCCGATCCTGCACCCCGCCAGCGCCGCGTTCGTGATCACCTTTATCTGCGCCCATGCGCTTAGCGCGCGGCCTCTCGTGATGCCCGACGCCAGCCTGATTGAAGTCGGGGTTGTCCGATGCGCGGGGCCGGTGGCGCTGATCATCGACGGCCAGTCGGTCATGATGCTGAATCCGGGCGACCGCGTCCAGGCCTCCAAGGCGCCGAACTCGGTCCTGTTCATTCACCTGCCGGGCTATGATTTCATGTCCCTGCTTCACCACAAGCTGCATTGGCAGGGTGTTTCGTTTCAGTCCAGCGCGGGCTGAAGAACGGCGGGGTAATCCCTCAGGAATTCCCGATTCGCGATGAAAAAGACGGCCCCGGCGCCGCCGGCTTCCCGGATCGCCCCGATCTGGTCGACGACCGAAAGGGGATCCAGGGCGGCCGAGTCCGAATAGATCCCGATTCCCGGAAAGAGGCGGGTTCCCCAGCCCGGCATGGCTTTGTACGCCTTGAGATACGCGCGAAACTCGGCGGGGCTGGTGGTGTAGCTCATGGGGCAGACGGCGTCAATGGAACCGGTTTCGAGCCAGGCTTTCCAGTCCTGCAGCACCCCGTCGCGGCAATAGGGATAGGCGGGAAAGACAGCGGCGGAGACGGTGAGGGACGGGCGGATTTTGTGCACCCGTGCGCCGACCTCTTTCACGAAGGCATTGAGCGTTCCGATTAGCCATCGCTTGTAAGGCTCGTGGAGCGGGGCGCCCGGGAGAACGTCAGACGCTCCGTGTTCCAGTTTCGTTCCGGTCTCCGTTTCGAATCCCTTGAGGGCGCACGGGGTAATGTCGAGCCCGGTTTCGGAAAATCGCACATAGTCGAGCTGGATGCCGTCGACGGGATAG
>CAXNFL010000193.1:0-4129 GCA_964201555.1 Kiritimatiellia bacterium | reverse complement strand
GTTTCGACGCGGTCCGCTTCGCCAAAAACAGGACGGCCACGGCCAACGAATACCGGATGACGGTGGAATCGTTCATCACCCTCACCGACCGCAAAACAGGCGATGTGCTGATTGCCAAACGAAAAGTGCTGGGCGAAGCGTCTTTCCGGACGCAGGGCGACTCCCAGCAGGCCAGACTCTCGGCTCAACCGCTTGTGTCCGATGATCTGGCCCACCAGGTTGTGAAAAACGTCGTCGAATTCTGGTGATCAGGCCGCGGGCGTCTTCTTCATGCGAAGAGCGGCGCGCTGCTTGCTGCGGTCGGCCGTATTCTTCTTCAGAATCCCGCGCTTGACCGCCTTGTCGAGTGACGAACAGTATTCCCGGAAAAGAGCTTCAACGGCAGGCTTTTCAGCCGTGCCAAGGCTGCCGTCAAACTTGCGGCGCAATGTCCGCAGGGCATTCTTGGTGGAAACATTGCGAGTCCGATTAACGCGCGACTGGCGCATCCGCTTTTCTGCACTCTTGATATTTGGCATCTTAACCTTTTTCCTTCTTCGGATTCGTATGAACGCCCTAAGATATTACAGACAGCGATTCCCAAGTCAATGCCGAATTGATTTTCCGTGCAAACAATAATATGGCGCCTACCGCCGTTTTCCCATATAGAACGGTTATGGCAGACAGGGAATCAACCGACGCCGAACTGCTGGCCGCCTACCGGACCGGCAAAAAGGACGCCTTGGGCGAGCTGATCACGCGGTACGAGCGCCCGCTTTACGCCTTTATCCTGCGTATGGCCAGTCCGTCGGATGCCGATGACGTCTACCAGGAGACGTGGGTGCGGGCCATCCGGGCGCTGGGCACCTTCGACGACCGCAAGCCGCTGAGCTGGCTGTTCAGGATCGCCCGGAACCTGGTGGTCGACCGGTCCCGCCGGTCCCACCGCTGGGTGCCGCTGGAATCGGAATCCGGGGAAGACCGGTGGCCGTCCGGCAGGCCGGGTCCGGCTGAACAGGCCGCCGGAACGGATCTGGGGGTGCGGATTCGGCAGGCTGTCGACGAGCTGCCGCGGGATCAGAGGGAGGTCTTCCTGATGCGGACGGAAGGAGACCTGTCCTTCAAGGAGATCGCCCGGCTTCAGCAGGTGTCCATCAACACCGCGCTGGCGCGCATGCAATACGCGCTGGACAAGTTGAGGACCAAGCTGAAAGACACATTCGAGGAGGAAACACGATGAGTTCAGTAAAAACATGCGAAGCCATCCGCCGCCTGATGCTGCTGGCGGATAGCGGAGAGCTGGAGGCGGAGGACCGGCAGGCGTTGGCCGGGCACCTGGACTCCTGCGCGCCCTGCCGGCGGATCCAGGACGAAAATCGCCAGCTCCTGGCCCTGGTCCGCACCCACCGGGGCAGGACGGCCCCCGCCCTTTCCGTGGCCGCCCTGGAAGGCAAGGCGAAACGGAGGCTTCTCCTGTTCCGGGTTCCGATGATGGTCTGCGCCGTGGCAGCCCTCTTTCTGGCGCTGCTGGGGTCTGGCCAGAGGCTCCTGCCCCTGATCGGGATCGAAGGCCCCTCCGCGCCGGCCCGAAGCGCCCTGCTCGATGAGTGGCAGTTCTGGATGGTGTCTTCCCTCACCCCGCAAAACGAATCGACCGCGGCCACGGCTTTCGAGAGCGAATGGAATCAGCGCGACTTCGCGCGCCATCTGCTGGTCCTGGAGGGGCTCCTTCCCGATGAGGAAGCCACCGTCATCGATGAGGAATATCCGGAGTCTACACCCGGGGCGCTTCCGCCCATAACTCTTCGAGGCTGTAATACTCCCGCGCTTCTTCGCTCATGATGTGCACGACCACGTCGACGTAATCCAGGCACATCCAGGCCCCCTCGGAGTCGGTCGAACGCCGGTAGCTCATGACGCCCGATTCCTTCAGCCGCGCATGGACGCCTTCCTGCAGGGCGCGCAGATGCGGGGCGCTGGACCCGGATACGATCACAAAATAATCCGCCACATTCGACAGCTTCTGGAGATCCAGAATCACAATATCACGTCCCTTGGTGTCTTCCAGGGCCGTTCGGCAGGCAAGGGCGATTTCCTTTGAGGTCATGCGTTCTCCCGGGCGCGATAAAGCGCCTTTTTCTTAATATACTCGGCCACGGCATCGGGCACCAGATAACTTAAGCTCATGCCTTTCGCCGCCCTCTCACGGATTTCCGTGGATGAAATCCCGATCATGTGCCCGGTCCTGACCTGCCCCAACAGCCGATCCGGCCATGGCGCAGGCAGTCGCAGGCTGTTGATGTCCAGCTGCGCGGGATCCCAGCCCGGACGGCCGATGGCCACGAACGAACACAGCTCCAGCAACGGGCCAATCTCACGCCACTGATGCAGTTCCACCAGGGAATCGGTTCCCAGGATGAAGTGGAACCGGACATCCGGATGCAGGCGTGTCAGCTCCCTGAGCGTTTCCACGGTATACGAAACGCCGCCCCGCTGCAGCTCGGTCTCGCACACCCGCGCCCACGCTGCCCCCCCGAGCGCGAGCTTCAGCATGGCGACCCGGTCGGCGCCGGGAGCCAGCTGGCCATGGCCTTTATGAGGAGGCCTGGCGCAGGGAACGAACCAGATCTCATCCAGCCCGAACAGTTCCCGGGCATCCTGGGCCGCGACGAGGTGCGCGAGGTGGACCGGATTGAACGTCCCGCCCATCAAGCCAACCTTGAGACTGCCTGCATCCCGTGTCATGTCGCCGTATCATCGGCCATCCCGCGGCCGATTTCAATTCATTTCAATCCCGGGGCGGGTCCCGGGAAAAAAAAGCGCGCGAAGAGTCTCCTCTCCGCGCGCGGAAAGACGCCTGGAATGGGCCTACTCGAACTTGCGGAAGGCCAGCGATGCGTTGT
This sequence comes from Kiritimatiellia bacterium, assembly GCA_964201555.1. GTDB lineage: Bacteria > Verrucomicrobiota > Kiritimatiellia > CAIKKV01 > CAIKKV01 > CAIKKV01. The sequence continues at coordinate 1,247 of CAXNFL010000193.1, read as the reverse complement.
GCCCGCCAAACCCCAGGGCGTTGTTCAGCAGCACCCGGATGGGCTTCTGCCGCGCCTGGTTGGGCACATAGTCCAGATCGCAGACCGGATCCGGCGTCTCGTAGTTGATGGTGGGCGGCACGACGCCGTCCCTCAACGCGAGGGCGCAGACCACGCTCTCGATGGCGGCGGCGGCGCCAAGCAGATGACCGGTCATCGACTTTGTCGAACTGACCATCATCTTGCGGGCGTGATCGCCGAACACCGTCTTGATCGCCGCGGTCTCGCACCGGTCGTTCATCGGGGTGCTGGTTCCGTGGGCGTTGATGTAGTCCACGTCTTCCGGCCTCAGCTTGGCCCGCTTCAGGGCCAGCATCATGGCACGGGCGGCGCCTTCGCCATCGTCCGCCGGAGCGGTCATATGGTGGGCATCGCACGTCGCACCCAGCGAAAGCAGCTCGCAATAAATGCGGGCGCCCCGCTTCTTGGCGTGCTCCAGTTCCTCGAGAAACAGGATGCCCGAGCCCTCGCCCATCACGAAGCCGTCGCGATTCAGATCGAACGGCCGGCTCGCCTTGGTCGGGTCCGAGTTCCGGGTGCTCATGGCCTTCATGACCGAGAACCCCGCCATGCCCAGCTGGCAGACGGCCGCCTCGGATCCCCCCGCCACGGCGAAGTCGGCCTCGTCGTCACGGATGATCCGCAGCGCGTCGCCGATGCAGTGCGCGCCCGAAGCACAGGCCGACACCACGCCCCAGTTCGGGCCCTTCATGTGCAGGGCAATCCCGACCATGCCGGCGGCCATGTTTGAAATCATCTGCGGAATCATGAACGGGGACAAACGCCCCGGCCCCTTCTGCAGGAAGACTTCGTGCTGGGTCTGCAGCGTCTGCAGCCCGCCCACGCCCGACCCGATCACGACCGCGCCCCGGGTCGGATCCTCAAGCCCCATGTCGAGGCCGCTGTCCTTGTAGGCCAGCTTCGAGGCTCCGATCGCGTAATGGGTGAACGGGTCCATCCGGCGCTGTTCCTTCTTCTCGATGAAGGAATCGACGTCGAAATCCGTGACTTCGCCCGCGATCGTCGTATCAAATCCGGTCGTATCGAACTTCGTGACCGTCCGGATGCCGGACTGCCCCGCCTTGATGCGCTCCCAGAACTTGGCGACGTCGCAACCCAACGGCGAGACCACGCCGAGACCGGTGACCACAATTCTTCTCGTTGATTCCATGTAGACTCCTGTGTGCCGGCTCAGCGACTGCCCGGTG
>CAXNFL010000192.1:0-4134 GCA_964201555.1 Kiritimatiellia bacterium | reverse complement strand
CGCGCCGCGCGCCACGCTGGAGGCGCGCCGGGCTCTCGTGGGCCAGCGCGAGGGGCAGCTGCGCGCGCTGAATCCGCTGGCCATCCTGACCCGCGGGTACAGCGTGACCCTGGACGCGCAGGGGCGGGTGGTGCAGTCGGTGCGCGCCGTGGAGCCGGGCATGCGGCTGCGGACGCGGGTGGCGGACGGGGAATTTCAATCGGAGGTGATGCCGGAATGACACGCAACAAGACGGATGAGGCGGCGAAGGGGCGGACGTTCGAGCAGGCGCTCGAGCGGCTCGAGGTGATTGTCGGGCAGATGGAGGACGGGACCCTGGGCCTCGACGATTTGATGGCCCGGTTCGAGGAGGGCCAGGCCCTCATCCGCTTCTGCAACGGCAAGCTGAACGAGGTCGAGAAGAAGGTCGAGCTGCTGATTAAAAAAGGGGACAGCGTGGAGGCCGTGCCCTTCGAGGGCGCGGCGGGCGAAGGGGAGGGGGCGAATCAGTGAGCGGGGAGCCTTCCAGCGACGCGCCGGAGCTCCTGGCCGTGCGGGACCTGAAGGTCTATTTCAGGACCGCGGACCCGCTCCAGCCCGTGAAGGCCGTGGACGGCGTCACCTTCTCCATCCGCGAGGGGGAGACCGTGGCCGTGGTGGGGGAGAGCGGCTCGGGCAAGAGCATGACGGCGCTGGCGCTGGCCCGCCTGCTGCCCGGCGCCGGCTACGTGGCCGGCGGCTCCGTCACGTTCGAGGGCGAAGAGGTGCTGACCATGGATGCGCGGCGGCTGCGGGAGCTGCGCGGCGGCCGGATCGCCTACATCTTCCAGGAGCCCGCCACCTCGCTGAACCCCGTGTTCACCGTGGGCTGGCAGATCGCCGAGGCGGTGCGCGTGCATCGCACGGCGCCGGACCCCGAGCGCGAGGCCGTCCGGCTGATGCAGCTGGTGGGCCTTCCCGATCCCGAGCGGCGCCGGAAGTCGTACCCGCACGAGATGAGCGGCGGCATGCAGCAGCGGGTGATGATCGCCATGGCCCTCGCGTGCAAGCCCCGCCTGCTGGTGGCCGACGAGCCGACCACCGCGCTGGACGTGACCATCCAGGCGCAGATCCTGGAGCTGCTGGCCGATCTCCAGCGCCGCTTCTCCATGGGCATCCTGCTGATCACCCATAATTTCGGGCTCGTGGCGCGCATGGCCAAGTTCATCCATGTGATGAATGCCGGCCATGTGGTGGAGTCGGGCCCCGCCCGCGAGGTGCTGACGAATCCCCGCCACGCCTACACCAAGGCCCTGCTGCGCGCCGTGCCCCGGCTGCGCCCGCCCGCGGGAGGCGCCGGCGGAACACCCGCGATCGGCGCGTGGACGGAGACGGCCGGATCGGAAAGGACCCCGTAATGGCGCTTCTGGAAGTCGATCAGCTGTCGGTTCAATTTATCGCGCGGCACGGCCGGAGCCGCCGGATTCTGCGCGCCGTGGAGCAGGTGAGCCTGGCCGTGGAGGCGGGGGAGAGCCTGGGCGTGGTGGGCGAAAGCGGATCGGGGAAGACGACCCTCGGCCGCGCGATCCTGGGCCTGTGGAAGCCGGCCGCCGGGTCGATCCGCTTCCGCGGCCAGGAGGTGTCCGGCCTGCGCGGGAGCGCGCTGGCCGACTTCCGCCGGCACGTGCAGATGGTGTTCCAGGATCCGTTCGACTCGCTGAATCCGCGCATGTCGATCGGCACCGCCATCGGGGAGGTGCTGGCCATCCACGGCATGAAGAGCCGGGCGGCGCGCCTCGCGCGCACGGCCGAGCTGCTGGAGTTGGTGGGCCTGCAGGCCGGCTACGCCGACCGCTATCCGCACGAGTTCAGCGGCGGCCAGCGCCAGCGTATCGGCATCGCGCGCGCGCTGGCCACGGGCCCCTCCCTGATCGTGGCCGACGAGCCGGTCTCGGCGCTGGATGTCTCGGTGCAGGTGCAGATCATTAATCTCATGCGGCGGCTGCAGGCCGAGATGGGGCTGGCCTACCTGTTCATCGCGCACGACCTGGCCGTGGTGCGCACGATGTGCCGGCGGGTGGCGGTGATGTACCTGGGGCGGGTGGTGGAGACCGGGCTGTCGGCGGAGCTGTTCGACAAGCCGGCGCACCCCTACACCGAGGCGCTGCTCTCGGCCGTGCCCGACGTGGACGCCGACCTGGATCCGACGCTGGCGCAGAAGCGGCGGATCGTGCTGAAGGGCGATGTGCCCTCGGCCACCGATGTGCCGCCGGGCTGCCCGTTCCATCCCCGGTGCCACCGGGCCCAACCGGTGTGCGCGGTCCAGCTTCCGGTCCTGCGGGAGGTTCTTCCCGGCCGCTGCAGCGCCTGCCATTTTGCGGAAGAGCTGCTCAAGTGAGGGCGGGCGTCACGGTGGTGTGCTTCGGGAAAGGGAGGGGCTTTAATGGATAGTCCGAAGAAGAAAATCGCGCTAATCGTGGGCGCCGGGCCGGCGGGGCTGACGGCCGCCTATACCTTGCTGAAAGAGACGGATATTCATCCGATCGTTTTCGAGGAAAGCGGCATGGTGGGGGGGATCTCCCGCACGGAGGTTCACCACGGCAATCGGATCGACCTCGGCGGCCACCGGTTTTTCTCCAAGAACCCGGAAGTCATGCAGCTGTGGCAGGACTTGATGCCGGTGCAGGGGGCGCCCGCCCTGGATGACCGGCTGCTGGACGCCCGGAAGGCGTATAGCCCGGGCGGGCCGGATCCCGAGCGGGAAGACAGGGTCATGCTCCTGCGCAACCGCATTTCCCGGATCTATTACCTGAAGAAGTTTTATGACTATCCGATCTCCCTGAAGCTTCGGACCTTCCTGAACATGGGGCTGCCCCGCACCCTGTGGGCGGGGCTGGGTTACGCGTGGGCCCTTTTGCGCAAGCGGCCCGAGAAATCGCTCGAGGATTTCTACATCAACCGGTTCGGCAAGCCCCTGTACCGGATGTTTTTTGAAGACTACACCGAGAAGCTGTGGGGGGTTCATCCGTCGCGCATCGCGCCGGACTGGGGCGCGCAGCGGATCAAGGGCCTTTCGCTGGCCAAGGCGGTCATGGGGATGCTGCTCCAATCCTTCAGGAAAAAGCCGACGGAGGTGGAGACCTCGCTGATCACCGAGTTCCTGTATCCCAAAATGGGGCCAGGCCAGCTCTGGGAGCGGCTGGCGGAGGAGATCCGCGAGCGGGGCGGGGAAATCCGGCTGAACGCCTCCGTGGTGGGGGTGGACCTTGCGCAGAACCGGGTGCGGGGCGTGACCGTGCTCCAAAACGGGCGGGAGTCGTCGCTGGCGGGGGATTTCCTGATCTCCTCCATGCCGATCAAGGATCTGGTGGCCGCCCTGGCGCCGGCCGCTCCGGCGGAGGTTGCCGAGGTGGCGGCGTCGCTTCCGTACCGGGATTTCATGACCGTCGGGCTGCTCCTGAACAAGCTGCGGCTGAAGAACGTCACGGCGATCAAAACATTGAATCAGCTGGTTCCGGATTGCTGGATCTACATCCAGGAGCGGGAGGTCAAGGTCGGGCGGCTTCAGATTTTCAACAACTGGTCGCCCTACATGGTGAAGGATATCGGGCATACCGTCTGGATCGGGCTCGAATATTTTTGCGCGGAAGGGGATTCCCTCTGGAGCCGGAGCGACGACGAGTTTATCCGGTTCGCGGTGGACGAACTGGTGAAGATCGGGATCATTGAAAAACAGGATGTGCTCGACGCGGTGCGGATCCGGGTTAAAAAGGCGTATCCGGCGTATTTCGGGGGGTATGACCGGTTTCCCCTGGTCCGGGCGTGGCTGGATGGCATCGGGAACCTGACGTGCGTGGGCCGGAACGGGCAGCACCGGTACAATAACATGGATCACTCCATGTTGAGCGCCATGGCGGCGGCCCGGGCTTTGGGACGCGGCGATTCCTCCAAGGAGGCGGTCTGGGACGTCAATGCCACGAAAGAGTATCATGAAGCGACATAGCGAAAAGGCCCTGTGGCTGATTCTGGCAGTCGCGATGGCGCTGGTGTTTGCCCTTTCGGTGAACGTCCGGCGTTCCGGATGGCTGAAGGAAAAACGATTTCCCCAGACTTGGCTGAATTGCGGCTCGCTGACTTTTGCGCGGAATTGGCATCAGGAGGGGGCTGCCGCCCTGG
>CAXNFL010000191.1:0-4158 GCA_964201555.1 Kiritimatiellia bacterium | reverse complement strand
GGAAACGATATTCTCGACATGCTCAAGGTCGCGGGCATTCCCTGCGATGTCAGCTCCCAGTTTGAGGACGTCATCCCGGATGCCGATGCCATCTATATGACCCGCATCCAGGATGAGTGGGATCAGCCGGGACAGAAAGCCGTCGATATCGGCCTCTACAGCATCCGGGTGGATCATTTGAGCCGGATGAAGCCGGACGCGGTGTTGATGCATCCATTCCCGAGACGCGGGGAGATCGCGGTGGAGGTCGATCGCGATCCGCGGGCCGTCTATTGGCGCCAGATGCGGAATGGCATGTGGATCCGGGCGGCGCTGATTGCCCAGATTTTCGACCGGGAAGAGTCGATCCGAAAGTTCGGACTGTCATGAAGCGTTCGGGAATGCAGATTGCGATCGGGATCATTCTCCTGATCGGCTCCCTTCCGGCGATGGGGACCAAAGGCGGCCCGCCGGCTCTGGATGCGGGCCTTTTTGTGTCTCGCACCACGGTGCCGGGGAGTCCGGACGAGGAGCGCTTCCGCGCCGCCGGTCCCATCGTCGAGCGCATTCACGGCGCCAGCGGCCGCACGTTTTGCGCGTTCCGTCCGATCGCTTCCTCTGTGCGCGATCCGGTACTCAAGGAATCCGCCACGCACGTGCTTTGGCCGCTGTTCACCTCCCGCCGGCGAGGGGACGAGCGGAGCTGGAATTCGGCCCTTATCGCCTGGGGGCGTGATGCCAACATCCGGGATCGGGACTCGAAATGGAATTTGACGGTCTTTCCCGTGCTGGCGCTGGGGCGGACGGCTGAAGGCCACAGTTACGGCGGCGTTTTCCCCCTGGGGGGGCACCTGGAGGAGGTGGCGGGCAAGGATGTCATCGACTTCGTCCTGTTTCCTCTCTATTCGTATACCCGCCAGAACGACCTGAACACATGGAACCTGCTGTTTCCGATCATCTCCTGGACGCGGGCTCCCAACGAGGGCCGGTTCCGTGTGTTTCCGTTTTACGGCCAAGCCCATGAGCCGGGCATCCGTCGCCGTTTTGTCCTGTGGCCGATCTGGAATCAGACGACCTACAGCGCGCCGCAAGCGGACGGCTATTCCTGGATGCTGTTTCCGCTGGCGGGGCGGGTCAACCTGACCAACCAGCAATCCTGGATGGCGCTGCCGCCTTTCTTCCGGTACACCCGGACCGCCGATCGGCGTGAATGGATGGCGCCGTGGCCCTTTATCCAGATCCAGCGGGGCGGGGACGATGAACGGACTTATTTCTGGCCTTTTTATGGCCATCGCGAGCGGCCCCTGATCTCCTCAAGCTTTGTCCTCTGGCCCATCGGCGGGACGCAAACGTTCCGTGAGCCGAAAACCGAGCTGTCCCGGCGGTGGGTGGCGCCGTTCTATTTTGATCAGCGGCGGACGGACCGCGCCGCCCCGGGGCCGGCCTTGGAGCGGCGGGTGCGCGTGTGGCCGCTTGCCACCTATCAACGGGCAGGCGATCGCATGGAGTTCCACACCCTGGAGCTGTGGCCGGCGGCGCCGGTACCCGCCATCGAGCGGCTTTACGCGCCTTTCTGGACGCTCTATTCCCACGAGCGGGCCGGAACGGACGTCACCGATGAACTCTTATGGGGGCTGTTCCGCCGCCAGCGGGGCGCCGGTTATGCCTATACCTCCGTCTTTCCACTTGTTTCATGGGGGGGATCCAAGGATAATGGTGGCGCCAAACGATGGGACGTGCTGAAGGGCTTCGTGGGCTATGAACGCGAAGGCAACGTCCGCAAACTGAGACTTCTTTACATGCGGTTTGATTGATGCGAACAGTTCTTCGAGAGCCGGCTTATGCTCCGCCGCCCGAGACCTTTATCCAGGGTCTCGGCCGCGGGGCGCTTGATCTCCTTTTCGAGATCGGCCAGGCGACCTTGCTGATGGCGGCGGGGATTGCCGCCATGCGGTATCTTGTGGTGCGCCGGTCACGCGACTCCGCCGTGCGTCAATTGTACATCACCGGCGTTAAAAGCCTTCCGGTCGTCACAGTCGTGGCGGGTTTTACCGGCATGATCCTGGCCCTGCAGACCGGGCTCGAGCTCCGCAAGTTCTCCCAGGAGGTCAACATCGGAACGGCCGTCATGGTTTCCATGCTTCGGGAAATGGGTCCGTTCATGACGGGCCTGATTCTGGCGGCCAGCGTCGGGTCGTCGATGGGCGCCCAGATTGGAACGATGACCATTTCGGAGGAAATCGCCGCCTTGGAGGTCATGTCCATCGATCCGGTCCGGTTCCTGGTCATGCCTCGCCTCGTGGCCCTGGCAATCATGACGCCGCTACTTTCCTTTTACTCCACCGTCATGGGCGTCCTCGGGGGCGGGCTGGTGGGCGCCACCCAATTGGGCGTTTCCTGGACCGCCTACCTGGATAACGCCACGAAATACGCGGACAATAAAGATCTCTACGTGGGAATGCTCAAGGCGCTCTGCTTCGGCCTGATCATTGCCACCATTGCCTGCCACCAGGGCTTCGCGACCACCAAGGGGGCGGTGGGCGTGGGTAATGCGACGCGCATGACCGTCATCGTCTCGTTCCTCGTCATCCTGATCGTCGGTTATTTCATCACACGGTTGTTCTACGTATGATCCGATTTGAAAAAGTCACAAAATCCTTCGGGCCCCAGCGGGTGCTGGATCGCGTGGATGTGGAGATCAACAAGGGCGAAACCTTTGTGATCGTCGGTTCGTCCGGCATGGGCAAAAGCGTGACGCTGAAGCATATGATCCGGCTGCTGACTCCCGATGAGGGACGGATTTTCGTTGAAAACGACTGCATCAGCGAAGCCAATGAGCGCGATATGGTGCGGATCCGCGATCGCTTTGGCGTGCTCTTTCAAAATGCCGCGCTTCTGGCCTGGCTGTCTGTTTTTGAAAACGTCGCGCTGCCGCTCCGCGAACGGACCGCCATGACCGAGGAGGAGATCGAAGTGCGGGTGGCGGAATGCCTCGATCTGGTCGGCTTGTCCGCCGCGGGACCCAAATATCCGGATGAAATATCAGGCGGCATGCGCAAGCGCGCCGGCCTGGCGCGGGCCATCGTGATGAAGCCCGAGATCATCCTTTATGACGAGCCCACCTCGGGACTGGACCCGGTGATCTCGCGCTCAATCGACCGGCTCATCGACGATATGCGGGTCAAGCTCGGGGTGACGAGCGTGGTCGTGACGCACGACCTGCACAGCGCGCTGGGCATCGCGACCCGTATTGCCATGATCGCGGGCGGTCACTTTGTGGAGATCTCGCCGCCCGCCGACTTTATTCGTTCAAGCCACCCGGAGGTACAGGAGTTCCTGGAGGCGCAATACATTACCCGCAGGGGAAGTTGGGAATCGTGAGGAGTTTGTTATGGCACGTCAACGGCTGAAGGAAGTGCGCCTGGAATTGATTGTCGGCGCCTTCGTGTTTATTGTGTTTCTGATGCTCGGCGCGTTTACGATCATGTTGACGCGCGAGAACATATTCCGGAAACGCTATCCGGTCATTGTCCTGTTCAATGAAATCAGCACGCTCCGCGAGGGCGACAAGGTGGTCATCCGCGGCATGCCGGTCGGCAAGGTGAAGACCCTTGATCTCAAGCAGGACAGCATCAAGGTTATCTGCTCTCTGGATGTGCCCGTTTCCATTCACGAGAATTACAAGGCCAAGATTGTCTCCACCTCGATCCTTGGAGGAAAGGCCCTGCAACTGGACCTGGGTTCCACCAATTTCCCGCTGGTGCCGGAAGGCCTGCGCCTGAAGGGGACCGATCCCGTCGATCTCGTCGATGAGGCGTCCGAAGCGGTGGCCCAGATCCGACGGGCGCTGGACGAAGGGCACGTCATTCAAAATGTGCAGGAGGCGGCCCAATCCCTTAAGGATATCACCACCAAAATCAACAGCGGCGACGGCCTGCTGGGACGCTTGATCAACGACGCCGAGGTCGCGAACGATTTCAAAGCCCTGTCGACGCAGTTGAAAGAGGTGGCCGGCCGCATCGAGAGGCACGAAGGCACCCTGGGCAAGCTGATGTCTTCGGATGACACGCTGTACCAGGATCTTTCCGCCACTGTGGCGTCCATCAAGAATATTTCCGGGCGGATTGAGAAGGGCGAGGGCACGATGGGCCGGCTGATGGGGCCGGACGACACGCTGTA
>CAXNFL010000190.1:0-4200 GCA_964201555.1 Kiritimatiellia bacterium | reverse complement strand
GGTGCTGGATTTCTGCGTGCAGGCCCGGAAAGCGGGCTGCCACCTGGAGCTCACCAACCTGGTGATTCCCAACCTGAACGACCAGGCCGCCCAGGTTACCGAGCTGGCGGAGTGGGTGAAGCAGAACCTGGGCGAGAAGACGCCCCTGCATTTGAGTGCCTATCGGCCCGAATACAAGCTCAAGATTCCGGCCACCCCGCGGGCGATCATGGAGCGGGCGTATGCGGCGGCGTCTGCGGTTCTGCCCTATGTCTATCTGGGCAACATGCTGGCCGACCACGGAACCAACACGCTCTGTCCCGGCTGCAGGAATGTGCTCATCCGGCGAAGCGGATACGCGGTGCAGCGGGTGGGGGTGGATGAAAAGTGCGCCTGCCGCCAGTGCGGCAGGGCGGCGGACCTGATCTGCTGAGGGTTACAGCTGGCCGGCGCTGGGGGGCGGCGTGGCCGCCGGCTTCTCATCCTCATCGGACATCTCTTCAACGTCCGCGATGGGCGCGGGCTCCTGGTAGCCCTTCTTTTTCAGCAGATCGTCTTCCCATTGACCGACGAGCAGCTGCGCGTGCCGGCGATTGATGCTGGAGCGGATCTGGTTGCGGATGGGATCCGTGGCGCCCGTGTCGCCCTCTTTCCGGGCCTTGCAGCGGATCAGGAAGAGGGAGCCGCGTTCGGACGGCACCAGGTCCGAGATTTCGCCTTCCTGCAGGGAGATGACGGCCGTGATGAGCCGGGCGTTGTCAAAGGGCGCGGGCGCGGTGTAGGCCGTGAAAGGTCCGGCGGTCTTGACCGAACTCGTCAGTCCGGCGGCCACGGCGGCATCCGCGAAGGGCGTGCCGGAGCGGACGGCGGCCTGGATCTTCTTCACCAGGCTGGCGCTCCGTTCTTCGAGGGCCTTGTTCTTCGCTTCGCCCAGGGCGCGGGTCTCGGCCTCCGTGCGGGACTCCGCGAACGGCGGCACGCGGGAGGGCTGGACCGCCCCGTAGGACAGCACGTAGACGGCGTTGCTGCCGATGATGGGCTCGCTGAAGTCGGAGTCCTTTTCCGGGGCGAGGGCGAAGGCGGCGCTGTTGAAATCGGGGCCCACGTTGAGCTCGCGCAGCGGCTCCTTGGTCGAGAAATAGCGGGTCAGCTTCACGGTTTTTCCCGTGGCGGCGACGGCGGCGAAGAAGAAGTTGCTGGTTCCGCTGCGAGCGTAGAGCGAATCGGCGAACCGGGCGGCGTCTTCGATCGCCTTTTCGCGCTGGAGCTCGCCGGCCAGCTGCTTGTGGATGGAGCCCTGGACCTCTTCGATCTTGCGGGCGAGGGGCTGCCCGGCCGCGTTGGTCGTGAAGTAGTCGTTCATGTGATCAGCGTAATAGTTGGTGATGCTTTCGGCCGAGACGGCCACGTTCGTGTAATCGACGAACGGGAAGGCCGTGTAGGCCGCCTGCACGCGGTCCGGGATGGTGAAGTCCGCCGTGTGGGTGTCATAGTAGGCCCGGATCTGGGCTTCGGTGACGGTGATGTCGCGGGTCAGGGCGCCGTGCGGGGTTTCCACGTAGTCCACGGTGAAGGAGTCGGCAAAGTTGCGGGCGAGCCGCTCGACCTCGAACGGGGTGGTCCAGACGCCGGCGGAGACGGTGCGGCGGATTTTGTCGAGGGTCAGCTCCTCGCGCAGGTAGCCCCAGAACTGGTCGGGGCTGTAGCCGTAGTTCTGGCCGAGCACCTGCATGAACTGGTTGAAGCGGTCGCGGTTGAACGTGCCGTCGGACTGGAACATGGGATCGCGCTGGACGGCGGCGGCCACTTCGGTGTCGCCAGCCCAGAGCTTCTCGGTCTCGGCCAGCTGCAGCAGGGCCAGCCGCTTCCAGGCTTCGCGGGTAACCAACGTGCTCATCTCGCGGGTCATGTTGAAGTCGCGGCCGGTGCTGAGGCGCAGGCGCAGGAGCACGTTGTTCTTGGCATTCTGGAGCGCGACGGAGGAGATGGGCTTGCCGTCGAGCGCGCCGGCCGTTCCCGGGGGGTGTTTGCCGCGGACGCAGCCGCCGATATCGGTGAAGAATCCGACCATGGTGATGCTGACGAGGACGGCGAAGAAGCCCCAGATGAAACGGTTGCGGATCAGGGCGTTGAATTTGGTGATCAACATGGAGTGATTCCTTTTTGCTTTCCTAGTGAAAGAGTCATGTGCGTTGTACCGTGTTTTAGGGGAAAGTCAAGAGAGAAGGCGGCGTAAAGGTCGGCGGCTCCGTCTTGATCGTAATCCTAATCTTAATCCTAATCATAATCGGTCTGCCTGTGTGAGCACAACCAGAGATTAAGATTAAGAGTAAGATTATGATTACGAGGTGATGCCCGATTCCCGCATCCAAAAAGCAGATTTCGCGTGTTCTTTCCCCCGATCAGTGTATAATAAAAGCATCGGCAAGGGGCAGGGGCGAGAGGCGAGGGTCTCCTTGAGCAGAAACGAAGAGAGAAGATGCCGCGCAAATGTGAAAAGGGTTAGACATCAGGGGGCGGGTTTAGTATATTTACTAATCGTGCCAGAGATGGGCTTATTCTGTCCATTTCCTGTCAAGGAGTACTGATGAAGTTGAGGGTTATTGCCAGTCTAGCGGCTATGGCCGTTTTTGTTTTGATGGGCGGATCCTCCTGCCGTCGAGAGCAGGCTGAATCAACCGCCGTGAAAGGGCGTCCCCCGGTTTCGGGTGCCGCCCGGGTTAAAACCGCGGATACGAATTTGCTGGCGGCGATCGGCCGGTTGCAGCGCGCCGAGCGGGACTGGCAGGCGTCGTCTCCCGAAGCCGCAGCCGCGCTTCAGCAGTTGAAGGAGACGCAGGCGGCTTACCAGGAAATGATCGGCGGCATGGGATTGTACACGGCTCCGAATCGGGAACGGGAAGCCCGGATGAGGGAACTGGCCGAGGTTTCCGAGGCGGGCGATCCGGCGCGGGTGGCCCAGGCGGAGAAGGCCTTCCAGGCGGCCTGTGAAAAAGTGGAACAGGGCGAGGCGCATATCCGGCTGGGCAATCCCCAGATCCAGCAGGCCTTTGACTCGTGGAAGGCCGCTCAGCGGGCCTATGATCATTTGAGGGAGTCCAACGAGGCGATTTCCAAAGCGTCCGCGGAAGTGACGCGCTTGACGAAGAATCTGGAAAATGGCGGTAACGTCGGGTCGAAGGAGAACTGATATGAGTCGGATCAGCACACAAAAAAGCATGTGTTCGTTTCTTTTCCGGCCGCGCCGCCGGGTCGGGCTTTGGCTGACGGGCGTCATGGCCTGTGCGGCCACCCTGGGCTTTGCGGATATCACCAACAAGGTCTATTTCGGCGTCACGCCGCCCGCTTACGGCTACCTGACCAATGCGGTCGTGAATGGCGCGCCGGTGACATTGGCGAAGAACGCGACCAACGACATTGTCGACCCCACCGATGGCGGCGGCGTGCCGATTTCGCTGGAAGCCAAGGCGGCCAATTCGGTGCAGATCTTCTCCTATTGGTCGGGCTCCCTGGCGGCCGACCTGCCGAATGTCGGTGATGCGGTCGTCACCGATCTGTCCATCCTGGGCGATGGCGACTTGATCGCCAACTTCACGAACAAGGTCACGCTGAAGGTTTCCTCCGCCAATACGGTTTTCGGAAACACGATTCCCGTTTCCGGCTCGACCACCGGGGTTCCCCTGGGGCGGGCTGTCAGCCTCACCGCCGTTCCCAACGCCGGTTATGAGTTCTGGTACTGGACGAATGTCAGCGGCAACGTGTCCGTCCTCCTGACCAATTCCGCCACCACGCTGGTGACGGCCAACGCGACCACCGGAAGCCCGGAAGTCCGCGCGTACTTCAAGGCGAAGCGGACGCTGACGGTCGTGGTGACCGGGCTCGGGCAGGTTTCCATGAGCTCGGATGTTTCGCTCCCCGATCCGATCATCACCAACAAGTATTACTTTGCCGACGGGGAAACGGTTACGCTGACGGCCATCGGCCTGGGCCAGAGCTTCAAGAAATGGGAGGCCATTGGCATTCCCGTGCTGTCGCCGTATCAGCCCCAGCTCAGCTTTGTCATGACGAACAATCCCATCGTGACCGCGACATTCGGCAACCTCGTCACGCTCACGCTCGTCTCGGGCGGGAATGGAAACGTCCAGGTCAATAGCGAGACGCCGGTTGAATCCTCCGGGACCTTCAAGCTCGACATGAGCTCGTTTGCCACGATTACGGCTA